>CAJBMJ010000040.1 GCA_903954045.1 uncultured beta proteobacterium
CGGGCAACTCACCATGCTGCTGGGGCGCAACGGCGCTGGCAAAACCACAACGCTGCGCACCATCATGGGATTGTGGAAAGCAAGCAAAGGAAGCGTGGTGTTTGACGGGCAGGACATAACCAAGTCTGAAACCCCGCGGATTGCCGGACTGGACATTGCCTACGTTCCGGAAAACATGGGAATTTTTTCGGATTTGAGCGTCAAGGAGAACATGCTGCTTGCGGCCCGGTCCGCCAGCCGCGCCCAGCAGATGGACCAGGCCCGCTTGCAGTGGATTTTTACTCTGTTTCCTGCGGTGGAAAAGTTCTGGAATCACCCGGCGGGCAAACTCTCTGGCGGGCAAAAGCAGATGCTGGCGGTAGCACGGGCCATTGTGGAGCCACGCAAGCTTCTGATTGTGGACGAGCCCAGCAAGGGCCTGGCCCCGGCCATCATCAACAACATGATTGCTGCCTTTGCAGAGCTCAAGCAAACCGGCACCACAATTTTGCTGGTCGAGCAAAACATTTCCTTTGCCAAGCGCCTGGGCGACTCGGTTGCCGTGATGGACGACGGGCGTGTGGTGCATTCGGGAAGCATGCAGGACCTGGCGCAGAACGAAGAACTGCAACGCACCCTGCTGGGACTTTCCATATGAACAAAACAGACTTTGACTGGAAGCCGCTTGCGCTGGTGCCTTTGCTGGCCTTGCTCGTTTTTCCACTGATTGGATCGTCGTCGACCTGGGTCACGCTGACGGTGGCGGGCCTGGCGATGGGCATGATCATTTTCATCATTGCTTCGGGCTTGACGCTGGTGTTTGGCCTGATGGATGTGCTGAATTTCGGCCACGGCGTTTTCATTGCTTTGGGCGCTTTCGTTGCCACGAGCGTTCTGGGTCTGATGTCGGATTGGACCGGCTCAGCCGAGTTGTGGCGCAACTTGGTCGCTGTGTTTCCGGCCATGTTGGTTGCCATGTTGGTCGCTGGGGCCTTGGGGCTGGCCTTTGAGCGCTTTATCGTGCGGCCCGTTTATGGTCAGCATCTGAAGCAAATTCTGATCACGATGGGCGGGATGATCATTGGTGAAGAACTCATCAAAGTCATTTGGGGCCCTGCGCAGATACCGCTGCCGCTGCCGGAAGGCATGCGCGGTTCGCTGTATGTGGGCGACGCGGCGTTTGAGAAATACCGCCTCATGGCGGTGGTGGTAGGGCTGGTTGTTTTTGGAGTGCTGGCTTGGGTGCTGAGCCGCACCAAAATCGGCCTCTTGATTCGCGCCGGTGTGCAAGACCGTGAGATGGTGGAGTCTCTGGGCTACCGCATCAAGCGCCTGTTTATAGGTGTCTTTGTGGTGGGCAGTGCGCTGGCAGGTTTGGGTGGTGTGATGTGGGGCATGTACCAGCAGACGGTGATGCCGCAAATGGGGGCACAGGTCAATGTGCTTATCTTCATTGTCATCATCATTGGAGGGTTGGGGTCTACCGGCGGGGCACTCATTGGCGCTCTGCTGGTGGGTCTGATGGCCAACTACACCGGTTTTCTGGCACCCAAGGTAGCGCTTTTTTCCAATATCGCCTTGATGGTGGGTATCTTGTTATGGCGTCCGCAAGGGGTGTACCCCGTGGCGAATCGATGAAGGGTAGGTATGTTGCAACGACTTCTTTCCAATGATTTGCCGCGAAGCCGTTGGCTTGCGCTGTTGCTGGCCGGCCTGGTGCTGGCGCTGGCACTGACACCCTTTATTTTTCCCGGCGTGAAGGCACTCAATGTGGCTGCCAAGGTGCTGGTGTTCATCGTGCTCGTAGCCAGTTTTGATTTGCTGTTGGGCTACACCGGAATTGTGAGTTTTGCCCACACCATGTTTTTTGGCATTGGGGCTTACGGCATTGCGATAGCCACGAATTCCATGGGCCCCTCCTGGTCTGCCTTGGCGATGGGCACGGTGGGTGCTCTCGCGCTGTCTTTTGTGCTGGCACTGGTAGTGGGGCTTTTTTCGCTGAGAGTACGCGCCATTTTCTTTGCCATGATTACTTTGGCGGTTGCTTCTGCATTCCTGACCTTGGCCTCGCAATTGCATGAAATTACCGGTGGCGAAGACGGACTCACTTTCAAAATGCCAGAGGTGTTGACCCCGAGTTTCGAGTTCAGTGAAACGCCGTTCCTGGGTGTCTCCCTGGACGGTCGCCTGCTGTGCTACTACCTGTTGTTCAGCATGGCTGTGGTGCTGTTTCTGGCCCTGGTGCGCATCGTGAATTCGCCCTTCGGCCGGGTATTGCAAGCCATTCGCGAGAATGAGTTCCGAGCCGAGGCCATTGGCTATCGGGTGGTGGTCTATCGCACTACATCGGCCATTATTTCTGCTCTTTTTGCCACCATGGCGGGGGTGATGCTGGCTGTCTGGCTGCGTTACAACGGGCCAGATACGTCGCTGTCGTTCGAGATCATGATGGATGTGCTGCTGATCGTGGTGATTGGCGGCATGGGGACCATGTACGGGGCTGTAATTGGGGCCGCGCTGTTCCTGTTTGCGCAGAGTTATCTGCAAGATCTTTTGCGACTGGGAAGCGAGGCCGCTGTGAGCGTGCCCTGGTTTTCAGCATTGCTTTCGCCCGACCGCTGGTTGCTGTGGTTAGGGTTGCTGTTTGTTTTGTCGGTTTATTACTTTCCTACCGGTGTAGTAGGGCGTTTGCGCGCTGGCGCAGGGAGCAGCAAATGAAGAGTACACCGACAGGGATTTCCCGCTACGCCAATTGCGCCGGTTACGAGTTGCATTACACCGAATGGGGGGACCGAGACGCGCCAGTAGTTCTTGCCTGGCATGGCCTGGCACGCACTGGTCGGGACATGGATGAACTCGCGGTCCATCTCAGTCCAGACTACCGTGTGCTCTGCCCTGACACCCTGGGCCGAGGTTTGAGTCAATGGAGCCGCAGCCCCAAAACCGAATACAACCTGCGCTTTTACGCACGCATGGCTGCCGATCTCCTCCAGCAGTTGGATGTAGAGCGTGTTCACTGGGTGGGCACCTCCATGGGTGGCGCCATTGGCACGGTGGCTGCATCCGGATTGTTTGAGCCTTCATTGAAGTCCCGTATTCTGAGCCTGACGCTCAATGACAATGGACCCCAATTGGCCCAGGCTGCCATCGATCGCATTCGCGAATACGCAGGTTCGCCTCCGGCTTTTGACACGGTTACCGAGTTGGAGTCGTTCTTCAGACAGGTCTACAAACCCTATGGTTGGCTCAGTGATGCACAGTGGCGCCGACTGACCGAAACATCCACCCGCCGGCTGGCCGACGGGCGTGTGACGCCGCACTACGATCCGGCCATGGTGGAACAGTTCATCTGCCACCCCGATGACTACTTGATCTGGGACCACTACGATGCGATTACTGTGCCTGTACTGTGCCTGCGAGGTCGGGATTCCGACCTGCTATTGCCGGAGACCGTGCAGGCTATGCGAGAACGTGGCCCCGGCGCTGCATATCAGTTGACGGTTGTGGAGGTCCCGGACTGCGGCCATGCTCCGGCGCTCAATGTTCCTTCGCAACTCGACGAAATAACCCGGTTCATCAACCAGACCCAACAGGCCCAGCTGTAAAGGCGACGGTCTAAACCTTTGCACCCATGGCCAAAGCGGCCTGCCGTGATGCCTCCAGAGCTTCTTTGTCGGGTACATGGGTAGTTTGCCAGCCCTGAAGGTGCTGCTGGGTCACATTGCACAGCGCGGTAATCCATTCGGGGTCATCGTTCAGGCAAGGGATGTAATGAAAACCTTCGCCACCTGCATGTAAAAAAGCCTCGCGTGCCTCGATGTTGATTTCTTCCAGGGTTTCCAGGCAATCGCTGGTAAAGCCCGGGCAAATCAGGTCGACACGTTTGATTCCAGCTTTGGCCAGGCCAATCAGGGTCGGCTCGGTATAGGGTTCGAGCCATTTGGCGCGGCCCAAACGTGACTGAAAAGTCACCTGGTACTGCTCCTTGGTCAGCCCCAGCCGCTCTCCCAGCAGGCGCGCTGTTTTCATGCATTCACAGTGGTAGGGGTCGCCCAATTGCAGGGTGCGCTCCGGCACCCCGTGAAAGCTCATCACCAACCGGTCAGGGCGGCCATTGGATTTCCAATGGCGTTGCACGCTGGCGGCCAGCGCGGCGATGTAATCGGCATGGTCATGGTAGTGGTTAACAAAACGCAGCTCAGGGATGGAACGTGTTTTCTTGGCCCATGCGTATACCGCATCGAACACACTGGCAGTTGTCGTGCCGCTGTACTGGGGGTAGGCGGGTACAACCAGTACGCGGGTCACACCCTCGGCCTTGAGAGCATCGAGTTGGGAAGCGATGGACGTGCTGCCATAGCGCATGGCCCAACGCACTTTCACCAGGTGGTTGCGCTGCCCCAGCCAACCTTGCAACAGCTTGGCCTGGCGCTCGGTCCAGACCTTCAGGGGCGAACCTTCGGTGGTCCAGATGCTGGCGTACTTGGCAGCGGACTTGGCAGGTCGAAAACGCAGGATGATGCCGTGAAGAATGATCATCCAGAGCAAACGCGGAATTTCCACCACACGGTGGTCGCTCAAAAATTCGGCCAGATAGCGGCGCACGGCTTCGGTAGAAGGCTCGTCAGGCGTGCCCAGATTGCACAACAGTACGGCGGTACGCGGTGTCTGGCCGTGGGCGAAAGGAGGTTCTTTGGAGAAAGGCATGGGGTATTCTCCCGCACCTATGCTGCAAATATCCAAAATCAAGGCAATAACCTTGGACCTCGACGACACCCTGTGGCCTATTTGGCCCACTATTGAGCGAGCCGAGAAACGCCTGCTGGCCTGGCTGGAAGACCATGCGCCTGCCACCGCTACGCTCATGCAGAGTCCCCACGTACGTCAGGAGTTGCGCCTGGAGACGCATGCACAGTGGCCGCATTTGCACCACGACCTCAATGCCATGCGCCGAGAGTCCATCCGGTTGGGGTTACTGCGGGCTGGAGAGGATGGTGCTCTGGCAGAACCGGCATTTGAGGAATTTTTTGATGCGCGCATGCAGGTCACCCTGTTTGGGGATGCCCTGGCAGGCCTGGAATGGCTTTCACAGCGCTACCCGATAGTGGCGGTTTCCAACGGCACCGCAGACATCCAGCGCATTGGCATTGGCCAATACTTTGTGGGCTCGATAAATGCGCGTGATGCCGGTGTCGGTAAACCCGATGCCCGCATTTTTCTGGCAGCGGCCCAGCAGCTGGGACTCGAGCCTCAGCAAATCCTGCATGTTGGTGATGATGCCCAGCTCGACGTGGTGGGTGCCCTGAACGTGGGCATGCAAACGGTATGGATCAACCGCGAAGACCACTTGTGGAGCCTGGCGCAGCAGCCTCATGCCACAGCGACCAGCATGCTCGAACTGTGCGATCTGCTGGCCTGAGAAGTTAGCGGGCTGGCTCCAGCGTCAGCGTGCTCTCGGTGTGGGCAGCAACGTCGTTTTCGCTCAGATGCTGCGGCAGGTAGATGCCTTCGGCAAACATTTCTGCCTGGTCTTTGTAATGTGAGTCGAAAAGGACTCCGCTTTGCCCGACAGGGTTGATGCCTACTGATTTCGTCGGTTTGGCAAAGTCGATGACACGCCGTGTGGACGGGCCGTAGGACACCGCCCACGGGGCTGGCCCGACGGGACCGGACAGGTTGTTGGGGGTTTCACGACCACCCGCAACCGGGAACGGCCCCACATTGAACAACAGGTGCAGCGGTTTTTGCTGGCCCAAGGGATGGTTGTGGGTAAGGGTGTGTGACTTGCCCCAGGCCCAGTCTGTCAGTGTGGTGCCGTAAAGTTTAAATAGGTGTTTAAGTGTGTTGGACCAAGCGATGCGGGTCGTCTCGAAATGGTTCTCCACCGCCTGGGTTTCCACGTTGTCCCACCAGGGTGACTTGGCATCTGCAACAAGAATGGGCAGCGATAAGTCCAGCGCCCGGGTGCGAAGCAGATTCTTGAACTGAACCTCGCCCAATTCGTCTGCATAAGTGGCCTTGGCCAGCTCAAACATCAGCTGGCTGAACATGGTTGCTGCAATGCTGTCACGGGTGTAATAGCCATCCCATTTCTGCAGGGGTTCCAGAAACGCCTTTTCGTTGGCATCGGTCACCACCGATTCCAGAACGGGCAGCAGGTCTTTCAGGATGCGCGGGCCGTAGCCGTTGCTGACATCGAGCTGCAGTGTCTGTGCAGCTTCTGTATCCCACTTGCGTTTGGGGTCGCTGAGGACTGCCTCCAGGCGGCGCGCCCTGTCGGGCAGGTTGTAATAACCGGGCACCGGCACACCACTGGAGGGTTTGGGCTGGTGGTTGGCTGAAGAGATGTAACCGCGCGCGGGATTTTCTTCCTGGGGATTGAACCTGAACGCATAGAAGCCGGGTTTTTCCGCTTCGCCTTTTGCAGCATCCAGAATAAAGGTGGGGTTCACGCCTTCGGGCCGCTGCGGCAGTTTGGCCGCTGCCCACCAGCCGATATCGCCTGCCGCATTGGCCCACACGACATTGAGGCCTGGAGAGTGGATCTTGCTGGCGGCCTCGCGTGCCTTGTCTCGCGTATCGGCGCGGTTAAGTTCGTAAAAAGCCTGAAGGAGGGGGTTCTCTGTCTCCAGAAAAGCCCACCACATGGCGATAGGCGTGCGGCCGTAGTTTTCCTTGTACACATCGGTCACGATAGGTCCGTTGGGGGATATGCGCAATTTCAGATGTGTAGGCTCTTCCCCTTTGACCTTGATCGTCTCAGTGCGGCCGGCCATTTCAACCCATTGGTCTGCAAACCAGACCTGATTGGCATTCTCCGGATTGATTTTTTCAGCAATCAGGTCGACGTCATCGTTCTGGAACATGGTCAGGCTCCAGCCGAATTTGGTGTTGTGGCCCAGTAGCGCCACCGGGTTCAGGGCCTGGTAGTGGCCGTACAACTCAAAGCCGGGCGCGTTCAGGTGGGCCTCGTACCAGACAGCCGGTGCAGAAAAGGCAATGTGGGGGTCACCCGCCAATAGCGGCTTGCCGCTGGCGGTGCGCTTGCCCGAGATGGCCCAGGCGTTGCTGCCCTCAAACAGCGGCATACCGGCCGCGTCCAGTGCTTCCTGACTGATCTGTGCGAGGTAGTTCAATCCCTCCCAATCCTTGTCATTCAAGGCCGTGGCCGCAGTGTTGGAAGTGTCATTGACTCCGGCCAGAGGTGTGATGACGCCTTCCGGGTGCCAGTCGACGTCAAATGCACGCAGGTAGGGCGCACCCAGCTTGTCCCGGATAAAGGTCATCACCGGTTCGGTTCTGAAAGCCGCCGCGAAGCTGTAGGCCAGATAGCCGGAGACCGCCATGGTGTCTTCGGTGGTGAAGGGTTGTCGCGGAATGCGCAGGATGTCAAATTCAATCGGGGCCTTGCGGGTAGCCTGGAACTGGTTGATTCCGTCCAGGTAGGCTTGCAGGGACTGATTGGCTGGCGTATTCATGTCCAAGTTGGCGGCGACCAGTCGGGCGTGGTTTCTGATGCCCAGGGTGCGAAAGAGCTTGTCGGAGTCCAGCAGCTTGGGTCCCAAAATTTCGGCCAGCTCACCCTTGGCCAGGCGGCGCATCATTTCCATTTGAAACAGGCGGTCCTGCGCATGCACAAAGCCCAGCGCCCGGTACAAATCATTCTGGTTGTCGGCGCTGATGTGCGGAACACCGCGCTCGTCATAGCGCACAGTCACCGCAGCTTTGAGCCCAGCTATTGCCAGCGTTCCGCTGCGCTGTGGCTGCTTTTTGTAGACATACCAGCCGCCCGCCGCCAAGGCCACAGTCAGAACGACTGCAAGCAAAATGCCAATGATTTTGAGTGCGAATTTCACGTGACTTGCCCCTGCGGTTTTTGTGAGTATTTGAAGATGAATCATAGGCCAGAAGTTACCTGGCTGTCCCCGCCGCCCAGCCACTGCGTATGGCGCCCTCCAGAGTGGCAGGGTAGGGTCCATCCACGTAATCGCCACAGGCCAGCAATCCCGGCGCAATCTGCATGGAGGGGCGAACCAGCGCAGGCGTACAGGCAAAAGTCGCCCGCTTTTCCACGACGGTCCGCACCGGTTGCAACTGCAAATCCAATTGGGTTCGGGCCTGAGCGAGAACCTGTTGCTGAATCGACTCGCGATCCGCCGTGCTGGCGCTGACCACAAAGGCCAGCAGCCCTGCGGGCCCACCCAGTTGGCCCCGGTCAAACACAAATTGCGCAGGTTGAGGTGCCTGTGTTGGGGTACCGGCGTGGCTGTACAACGACAACATGGGCTGACTCAAACGCGCTTCAGGCGACCAGGCATAGACGGTGGCGATGGCTTCAAATTGCAAGCCCCGGGTGATGGACGACCAATCCAAGAGTTGATTTGCTATCGATTCAGGAGCGTCTTGTGCAGCGTTGGAAAGCGCTAGAGCCGCAAAAGACGATGAAGTGGCCCACACCACGGCATCGAATGGTTCGCCATTGACTGTCCATAACCGCGGGCCCCCATCGGACTTCCATTGAAGGGCATCCACCCGTTCACCCAGGCGCAGCGCCCCGCCCTGAGATTGGAGCCAAGATGCGGCGACTTCAGGAAACACGCTTCCCAGATCCGTAGTGGGCAACAGCAGGTTGGAGCTGCCGGGTCCGCCAAACAGGGAATCTTTGAGCACTCGCAAAAACACCTGTCCGCTGGCCCGGGAGGCCGGGGTGTTAAGCGCAGAGACGCACAGCGGGTCTATCAGCGTTTCCCGCACGCGCGGGGTAAGTGGGGCGCACAGGTCTGCAACGGTGGTATGCGGCGGGCAGGTAAACCCATGCAATTGCCAGCCAATGGCCGCTTTGAGCAGTGACACTTTGTCCGACCAGCTCCAGCCGCACGCCATGAGCATGCCACCCAGCGCATCGAGTGGGCTGGGCCAGCGGGGCAGGGCCAGGCCCATGCCGTCAGAAAACAGCAGGTTCAAAGGGCTGCGAAGCAGCACTTTTTCTGGAGCCATTCCCACCAGCCGCATCAAGCGCAGGGTCTCGGAGTAAGCCCCAATCAGGATATGCTGACCGTTGTCTAGCGTTACAGGTGTGCCATCGGGCAAAGTGCTCTCCAGGGCTCTAGCCCTTCCGCCCACTGCACGGGATGCTTCAAAAACTGTAGCGTGGTGACCCTTTAGCGTCGCCGCAACCGCCGCAGCCATTCCAGCCCAGCCAGCACCCACTACCGCCACTTTCATAAGTAAGGAGTGGGGGTCATAGTTTTGCCGCCGGGCCGCCCCAAGGCAAAACGCGTCCCCCTTGGGGGGCAGGGAGCCACACTAAGTGGGCGACTGTGGGGGTCATAGTTTTGCCGCCGGGCCGCCCCAAGGCAAAACGCGTCCCCCTTGGGGGGCAGGGAGCCACACGAAGTGGGCGACTGTGGGGGTCATAGACGCCCCAGTGCCTGAACCTTCCAGGCCAGCCAGAGTTTGCGAACTGGAGTGAGTTTGATGCGCTGGTGCAGCACCTGAAACTGCTCTGTCTCAATCTCCCGCAGCAGGGTACGGTAAATGCTGGCCATCATCAAGCCCGGCTTCTGCGTCCTCCGGTCAGCTTCCGGCAGTAGGCCCAGTGCCTCGTCATAGAGGCCATGGGCACGCTGTGCCTGAAACTGCATCAGCGCAGTAAAGCGGTCGGAGTAGCTGCGCTTCAAAATCTCATGCGCTTTGACATCAAACTGCTGTAGCTCACTCACCGGCAGGTAAATGCGCCCCCGCAAGGCGTCTTCACCCACGTCGCGGATGATGTTGGTGAGCTGCAATGCCTGCCCCAATTTATGGGCGTATGCGGTGGTCTGGGTGCTGGTTTGGCCAAAAATACGGGCCGCAACTTCACCCACTTCTCCAGCCACCAGATGGCAGTAGCGCTGAAGATTGGGATAGTCCAGGTAGCGGGTCTGCTCGAGGTCCATCTGACAGCCTTCGATTACTGCCAGCAAGTGACGGGCTTCGATGTTGTAGTTGGACGCGTGGGGGAGCAGGGCCTGCATGACGGGGTGCGTTGGCTGCCCGGCAAAGGCTTTAATTACTTCACTTTGCCACCAGGCCAGTTTGGTCGCCGCCACCCCAGCGTCGACCATGTCGTCCACCACATCGTCCACCTCACGGCAAAAGGCGTAAAACGCAGTGATGGCAGCACGTCTGGGCGCAGGCAGGAACAAAAAGGCATAGTAAAAACTGCTGCCGGAGGCTGCGGCCTTTTGCTGGACGTATTGCTCGGGGGTCATGGGGCTATTGTCACTCAGGGGGCAGATATCCTTGCTGCGCTTGCAAGATCTTGTTGGGCCACTGTTTTGCTCCATGTTTCCGCCGTTTTTGGGTGTCGGATCAGTTGGGCGGCCGTTTTGCTGCGTGTCCCCCGCCCTTTGGGCTCCTCCTTTACCTCCGCAAAACAGCCACCCAACTGATCAGCCATAGTGGTGGCGTGGGTCAAACGCCTCACGCC
>CAJBMJ010000041.1 GCA_903954045.1 uncultured beta proteobacterium
CTTGCCTTGTAGCTTGATGCCCCGCGACTTGTAGCCTTCGAGGTCAAATTTCTCGGTCACCACAGGCGCGATTTCACCGGCATGAAAACCGGCTTGCTGCGCCGCCACGGCCTTGGCAAAGGAATCTGAGGCGAACTGGTCTACCTCTTCGCGGCTCACGCTGTATTTCTTGGCCAGGTTTTCCGCAGTCTGGATCATGTTGATGCCAGCGGCGGGATCTTTCAGTGCTTCCCACATGTAGTCTTTGAAGCCCACCGGCGCGCCGAGTTTGAAACCGGTGCGGTGGTCAAAGGCTGCAATGGGGTTGCGCGTCATGCTTTCGGTGCCAACCACCAGCGCGGCTTCACAGGCACCGGACTGGATCTGCTCGCCCGCCTGGCGGAACAGCTCGAAACCGGTGCCGCAGATACGCTGCGCCATCAGGGCCGGCACGTTCTGTGGCACACCAGCGTACAAACCGATGTGACGCGGCAGAAAGAACTGATCGAAGTCGCCAGGCGCCATATTGCCGGTGATGACCGAGCCGATGTTGTCACCAGCGACTCCGCTGCGCTCCAGCACCGCACGCGCGGCCTTGATGCCCAGGTCGGTTGGCGAAATGTGGCCCAGGGCGCCACAGTAATCAACCATGGGTGTGCGCACGCCGTCAAGCATCCAGACGTCGTTGAAGGGTGAGAAAAAACCGGGTGTTGCCATAGTGTTCTAGCGCGTTAAAGCTGGGGTTTCAAAATGGTGTGCAAAGTATCGGCATGCAGCGCCTCTACCGTTTGTGCACGGTGCGACAGCACGGCACGCTGATTGATCGAGCCTTTGTCAGTCACTTCGCCACGGTCAATGGTGGGCGGCTCTGCCAGCAAGCACATACGGGCAATGCGGTTCGCACTCCCGGTGGCGTTGCGCGCCAGTTCGTTCACCACGGTCTGAAAATGCTCCAGAACCTTGGGGCTGGAGAGCACGTCGGCCATGGGCACATCGGCCTCTACTCCCGCCAGCACGCGAACTGCGGCTGTGGGGAAAACCATGGCACCCACTTCCTTGAGGTTGATTCCAGTGAGCACCACGTCCTGGATAAACGGTGCGCCTGCGGCAATGATCTTGGCGCGCAGCGGGCCTACGCTCACAAAGGTGCCGGTGGCGAGCTTGAAATCTTCGGCAATGCGGCCATCGAACTTCAGACCCTGGTGCACGTCGGTCTCGTCAATCCACTTGACGGCATCACCCGAGCAGAAGAAACCTTCTTCGTCGAAGTGTGCAGCAGTTTCTTCTGGTGCCCGCCAGTAGCCAGGCGTGATGTTGGGGCCGCGGTAGCGTACTTCGGTCTTGCCCTGCATATCCACCAGTTTGATATCCATGCCTGGCGTGGGCACACCGAGATCGCCCGCCTTGACGTTGGGATTGGTCACAAAAATGGCAAAAGGTCCAGATTCGGTCATCCCCAGACCGGTGCTCATCACAATGCGCTCGCCCACTTCTTTTTCCTGCGAGGCGTAAAGGCTGTCCCACACGGGTTGGGCCAAAGCCGCACCGGCATAGAAGAACATCTTGACGCGCGAGAGCAATTTGCTGCGCAGTGCGTCGTCGGACTGCATGGCATTGGCAATAGCCTCGAAACCAGTGGGCACGTTGAAATACACCGTGGGCGCAATTTCGCGCAGGTTACGCAAGGTCTCCGCCATCAGTGCAGGAGTCGGCTTTCCATCATCGATATACAAGGTGCCGCCGTGGTAGAGCACCATGCCAAAGTTGTGGTTGCCGCCAAAGGTATGGTTCCATGGCAACCAGTCCACCAGCACCAGGGGCTCTTGCGCAAGAACGGGCATGCTCTGCGCCATTTGCTGCTGATTGGCGCACCACATGCGCTGGGTATTGATCACTGCCTTGGGCAACTTGGTCGAGCCACTGGTGAACAGGAACTTGGTGATGGTGTCGGGGCCAGTGGCCTGCATCGCCGCGTCCACCTGAGCAGTGGCGGGTGTGCTGGCCAGGTCGGCAAACGAAGTGGTAGCACGACCTTCCAGCGAACCGCTGGTAAGCACTACGTCGATGTCTGCACCCACGGCGGCTGAAATCGCCTTGCCATAGCGCGCAGAATCCGCCGCAAAAACCAGACCGGGAGTAACCGTGCGCAGGACGTGGCGCAACTTGTCATAGTCCTGGCTGATCAGCGAGTAGGCCGGCGAGGTGGGAACAAAGGGCACGCCAGCAACCAGGCAACCCAAGGCCAACAACGCATGTTCCAAATCATTCTCTGACAGGATGACCACTGGCCGTTCCGCGCTCAGCCCCCGATCGATCAGGGACTGCGCAATGTTCCGCGCACTGGCCCAGGCCTGCGCGTAGCTGATGTGCCTCCATTCGCCCGTGGTGCCATCTGCCAGCTTCTCCCGCCGCGCCATAAACGTGCGCTCTGGAGCCTCAGCTGCCCAGCGTTGCAGGCGGTCGGTGATGCGCCGGGGGTAGTCCTGCAAGGCCTGCTCAGCACGCAAATAGTGAACACCGGGCACGCCATCTTTCAGTGCCACACGGGTAACACCAAAGGTCAGCGGTCTGAATTTGGGATTGCTCATTTCGGTCTCTCGGGTCTGCTTGTATTTGTTCGGTAGTGCAAAAGCGGGATCTGGCAGGGTCAGGACTTCTGCACCTTGGCAGCGCGCCCTTCCAGGAAAGCACGTACGCGGTCTTTGGCTTCTGGCGCGCTCTGGGCAATGGCCGCCATCATGGCCTCGGTCATGAAGCCCTGGTCTGCGGGCTGGTCAGCAATGCGCGGCAGCACATGGGTCAGTGCGTAATTGGTCATGGGTGCATTGCCTGCAATGCGCGTGGCGAGTTCCAGGGCTTTCTCAAAGGCCTTGCCCTCAGGCACCAGGTATTGCGCCATGCCGATTCGCTCACCGTCTTGCGCGTTGTACACCCGGCCGGTCAGCATCATGTCGGTCATGCGCGCAGTCCCAATCAGCCTTGGGATGCGCACCGCTCCGCCACCGCCGACGAAAATGCCGCGCGTTCCTTCTGGCAACGCATAGAAAGTTGTGTCGTCTGCCACCCGGATGTGGCATGCGCTGGCCAACTCCAGGCCACCTCCAACCACTGCACCGTGTAGGGCTGCAATGACGGGTACCGGTCCGTATTGCACGCATTCCAAAGCGGCATGCCACATACGGGAATGGAACACTCCCTGGCTGGCATCACGCTCTTGCAGTTCGCTCAAATCCAGCCCTGCGCAGAAGTGATCGCCTTCGCCGTCGATTACTGCGGCACGCACACTCTTGGGCATTTTTTCGAACAGGTCGCGCAGTGACAGAATCAGGCCGTCGTTAAGTGCATTGCGCTTGGCGCCGCGGGTCAGGCGGATAACGCCGACCTCGTTTTGCTCGCCTTGAAGTTCAAAATGAATGTGTTTTTTGCTCATGCTGGATCTCTTTCTGGCCTGAATTATGATTATTAAATATAATCAAAACAAGCACCTGAAACGCCTTTTTTGTTGGTGTTTACCCTTGGTCAATTCATTCAACAGGAGACATGCATGGACTACAAAAATCTGATTGCGATCGATATCCACACCCACGCCGAGGTCAGTTGCTGGAATCCTTTTGATAGTTATGGCGAGGAATATGACAGAGCTGCCGACAAGTACTTTCGCAACAGCCGCCGACCGACGATTGAAGAAACCGTAGCCTATTACCGCGAGCGAAAAATCGGGCTGATCATGTTCACGGTGGATGCCGAAACCCAGATGGGACGCAGGCGAATACCCAATGAAGAGATTGCTGAGGCTGCCAAAGCCAATTCGGACATGATGATGGCCTTTGCCAGCATCGACCCGCACAAAGGCAAGATGGGCGCCCGCGAAGCACGCCGGCTCATTGAAGAGTTTGGCGTGAAGGGCTTCAAGTTCCACCCCACGGTGCAGGGCTACCATCCCTACGACAAGATGGCCTGGCCCATCTACGAAGTGATTGCCGAGCACAAAATGCCAGCTATCTTCCATACCGGTCACAGCGGGATTGGCAGCGGCATGCGCTGCGGCGGCGGGCTGCGCCTGGCCTACAGCAACCCCATGCACCTGGACGATGTAGCCATTGATTTCCCCGACATGCAGATTGTGATGGCCCATCCCAGTTTCCCCTGGCAAGACGAGGCTCTGAGCGTAGCGACGCACAAGCCCAATGTATGGATCGACCTGAGCGGTTGGAGCCCCAAGTACTTTCCAAAGCAGTTGGTGCAATACGCCAACACACTTCTCAAGGACCGAGTTCTGTTTGGTAGCGATTACCCACTCATCACGCCTGAGCGCTGGATGAAAGACTTTGATGAGGCTGGTTTCAAACCCGAGGTGATGCCCGGCATTCTGAAAGACAACGCAGTCAGATTGTTGGGATTGGCCTGATCCGACTTGGGTTAACCTTGACCCATGCACCGAACCATCTTTGACACCCCTGTCATCAACACTCTGCTTCGCGCAATCTCCGTGGGGCTGTTAAAGCTCGCCGGGTGGAAAGTGCATGGTCATCTGCCACCTGAGTGCACAAAAAGCGTGTTCATTGCGGCGCCGCACACCAGTAATTGGGACTTGCCCTATACCCTGATGGTGGCCTTTGCCTTGCGGCTGAACATCTACTGGATGGGCAAGAGCCAGATATTCAAGCCGCCTTTTCGAGGTCTGATGATGTGGCTTGGCGGCATTCCGGTGCAAAGGGAAAGCGCAAACAACCTGGTTGCCGCCTCTGTGGAAGCGATCAAGGCCGCCGATGGTCCGGTGCAATTGATCGTCCCACCGGAAGGAACCCGAAGCAAGGTGCGCTACTGGAAAACCGGCTTCTATTACATTGCCGTCGGTGCCCAGGTACCCATCGTGATGGCCTATATGGACTACGAGAAAAAAATCAGCGGTCTGGGCCCGGTGTTCACCCCAAGCGGGGATATTGAAGCCGACATGGTCAAGATCAAGGAGTTCTACGCTCCGTTCAAAGGCAAGAACGCCAGTCAGTTCACCGCAGATTGATCAATGGCTTGAAGCCTGGTTTGAAGTCAGCAGCTTATCGGTGTATGCGATGGCCAGTGCGCTGAGCAGGAAGGTACAGTGGATGATGGTTTGCCACATCAGCACTTTCTCGTCGTAGTTGGCCGCGTTGATGAACGTCTTGAGAAGGTGAATGGAACTGATGCCGATGATGGACAGGCCCAGTTTGACCTTCAGCACCGAAGCATTCACGTGACCCAGCCATTCGGGTTGGTCAGGATGCCCTTCCAGGTCCATGCGTGACACAAATGTTTCGTAGCCGCCCACAATTACCATGATGAGCAGGTTGGAGATCATCACCACATCAATCAGGGCCAGCACTACCAGCATGATGATGGTCTCATTGAGGTGCGTCACCTGCACATCGCCTTTGTACCCAATACTGCTTACCAAGGCTTGCAAGGCCGTCTGGCTGCCAAACGCGGCCTCCAGCAAATGCACCAGTTCGACCCAGAAATGAAAGACATACACGCCCTGGGCCGCAATCAGACCCAGATACAAAGGCAACTGGAGCCAACGGCTGGCGAAGATAAAGGCCGGAATCGGGCGCAAACTTGTATGTTTAACAAGAGGGTTGGTATTTTTGGTGGCCATGGAATTTGCTATATATTTGGTAGCTGAATGTGCATATTTTACGGGAGCTAAATGTCATTTTGACTACAAAACTTTTTGTCTCTCTTGGCAAAAGATTCTGGGGCTGGATCGCACAGACGCATCGCCATTTATTTTTATCCTCTTTGCTGTTGGTGGCACCCGCACCTGGAGTCTGGGCGCAAACCGATGATGATGTGCCTCCAACGTCAGCGCAACCCCGGTACACGGTATCGGCACAGCAGATACAACTGGCGGTGGATCAGCGCTTCCCCCTGCGCTACCCGGTACCCGAAGTGGTCGACCTGGAAGTGCAAACACCGCGCCTGCGTTTGCTACCCGCCCAAGACCGTGTCAGTGTTGAAATGGTGGTCCAAGCTAAAGGTCCGGCGCTGCGCCGGGCCCATCAGGGCGTGCTGGAGGTTGACTTTGCCCTGCGCTATGAGGCCAGTGATCTCAGCATTCGTGCTCACCAGTTGCGCATCGGTCGCCTGCAGTTTCCCAGCCTGCAGCCCGGCGTAGTGGCCCTGCTTAACACCTACGCTGCGGCTATGGCGCGTCGAACTTTGCTCGAACTGGTACTCCACAGGCTGGAGCCCAAAGATCTCGCCCTGGCCGACGTAGTGGGGCTTCAGCCGGGCAGCATTGCAGTCACTGAAGCTGGCCTGGACATCAGCTTTGTGAACAAGAAGCCCTGAGGTGGTCGACATAGCCCTGCCCCATGCTGTCTCACGCCTGCGCACCAATCGCCTGGCCCGCAGTTCCAAGCCCTTTCTGGCCCGTGGTGGCCCGAAGGGCGAACGCTGCCTGGGCTGCCGCCTGGTCCCCAGCCATTGCATTTGCGCTCTGCGGCCGAGCGCCCCAACCCAAGCGGGCGTGTGTCTGATCATGGCGGACATTGAACCACTCAAACCCAGCAATACAGGCTGGCTGATCGCTGACGTGATTGCCGACACCTTTGCGTTTGGCTGGGCGCGTACCGAGGTCGACCCTGCGCTGCTGTCCTTGCTGGCAGACCCACAGTGGCAACCGTATGTGGTGTTTCCCGGGGAGTTTGTGGAGCCTGCGCGGGTGGTCACCCAATTGATGCCCTCAGGGAACGGCGACTCGCTCAACTCTTCAGCGTGGGGGGCTCCACACAAGCGTCCTCTTTTTGTTTTGTTGGATGCCACCTGGCCCGAGGCACGCAAGATGTTCCGCAAGAGCCCCTACCTTGATCAGCTACCAGTGTTGAGCCTGCAGCGAGAGCAGATCTCACGCTACCGCCTGCGTCGCTCCACGCGCGACGATCATTTTTGCACCTCCGAGGTGGCAGCCTTGTGCCTTGAGTTGGCCGGAGAGACTCATGCTGCACAGACCCTGGAGGCCTATCTGGACGTGTTTACCAACCATTACCTGAATGCCCGCCGCCTGGTGCCAGCTGACCTGGAAGACACCGCTCACATTCGCCTTCGGGCGCTTCGCGCGCAAGGCGGCGACAATCCATCCTTTTAAGAGTCGCCCATGTCCCAAGACCCCACCCCACCAGCAGACGACAAGAACGCTGGCATGTGCGAATCCTGCGCAGGTATTCAGCAAAACTGGCGCAAAGCCAAAGGCCATCCCGAACTGATGCAGGGCACCAACCGATCGGTCACCCATAAACACGGCCAGGTGACACACACCCGGTACCGCTGCGAGCGCTGCGGCACTCTTTGGGAGTACGAGAACAACAAGGTCAACCGCCACGCAGGCTGGTCCGTTGTGGGTCGCCCCGATTGAAGCCCGGCAACAGGCCATGAAAGCACCCCCCAGACTCCAATCCCTTATTGAAGAGGGCCTGATCGATACCGTGGTTCGACAACTCATGAGTGGCAAGGAAGCCATGGTGTATGTGGTGCGCTCAGGTGAACAGACACTGTGCGCCAAGATATACAAAGAGGCCAACAACCGGAGCTTTCGCCAGGCGGTGGACTACACCGAAAACCGTAAGGTCAAGAATTCGCGCTCGGCCCGCGCCATGGCCAAAGGCAGCCGCTTCGGCCGCCAGGAACAGGAGGCTGCATGGCAGAGCGCCGAAGTCGACGCGCTCTACCGCCTTGCAGCCGCAGGCGTGCGTGTTCCGCAACCCTACAATTTTCACGATGGCGTGCTTCTGATGGAACTGGTGACTGACCTGCACGGCGACGCAGCACCACGTTTGAACGACGTGGCCTTCACCCCCGCCCAGGCCTTGCAGCACCATGCCACGCTGATTGCCGAGGTGGTCCGCATGCTATGCGCGGGAGTGGTGCACGGGGATTTATCGGAGTTCAATATTTTGCTGGCGCATACACCTGGATTGGATGGTCTCGATGGTGTGGATGAGCCCGTGATCATCGATCTGCCTCAGGCGGTGGATGCGGCGGGTAACAACCACGCGCAGCGGATGCTGATGCGCGATGTAGCCAATCTGCGTGACTATTTTGGCCAGTTCAGGCCCGAACTGCGCAAGACCAACTACGGCCCCGAAATCTGGAGCTTGTATACAGCAGGGCTACTCTCCAACGAAACACCGCTGAGCGGTCACTTCGATCCCGTACATGCTGATGTGGACATGCAGGCCATCATGCGAGAGATTGAGGATGCCCGTGCCGAAGACGCTGCACGCCGGTTACGCATGGCAACTGCTGCATCGCCGCTGTAGCTCAAGTTCCGCTGGACTTTCACTGCAACGGATCAGTCCTGGTTGACGACCGCGTTCTGGCTTACGGGCGCGGCTTTTTGACTTTCGATGCGCTTAATCAGCGCATGCTTGAAACGCTTCATTGCAAGCGTGAGCGGGAAGCAGAACAATAAAAAAAACAGACTCGCGTAGAGATACATAGGTACCATCAACGCCGTGTTATCGGTTGCGTTAATGACCTTGTTGCAGCGGCTCACAATTTCACTCACACCCACCAGCGAAGCAGAGCTGGACGCGATGATGGTGATGAGCAAATTGCTGCCCCAATTGGGAATAAAGAGCAGTGCTGCCCCGTGTTCGCCCGCACGCCAGTAACGGATGGAATTGGCCAGATTGAGGGCGGTAAAACCCACTTGCGCCGCTGACAAGGCCAGTGCTGCTTTGATCCAATTGGGAAACTGGTAGGTCTGGTCTGACCAGGGCAACTCAAACTCGTTGGGCAGCAGCACCGCGCAATAGAACATCAAGGCAAGCGTTGGGATTTTGTAAAAACCCGAGGACAAAATTTCACTGGCACGCACCACAACCCGGGAACCACTCAGACGCATCCAGACCAGCAACCCACCTATGGAAGTGCCTCCGACCGCCGCACAGGTAGCGATCAGAATGTTCCAGCCAAAGCCCTCCACCAAAAATGGGGTCCAGGTTTTCAGATGCAAAAGGATCTCAGAGATTTGCATGCTGCCTCCGGGCGTGCGCGTGCAAGCGCTTTTCGATCCAGTCCAACACCCGCATCCACAGCGTGATCAAAAGCACGAAAACGAACAGGAACACGTTCATCATCACGTTGACATTGCCCTGGTCCGACATGATGGAAGTGGTAGCCGTAATCAGTTCGGGGATGCCGATGGCTGAAGCCATCACCGACTGCTTGACCACATTGACCAGCGCGGACTTCACTGCACCCGCCGTCAACTCCACCACCTGCGTCAGATTGCTCCACTGCAAACGAAAGTCAGGATTTTTCACCCGAATGTGCTCTGCAGAATCCAGCAGGGTGGTCATGATGGAGGCAGCGGTGTAGTAACTCATGCACCAGATGGCCACTGCCAATGGCGAAACGCTGATGCCGAAACCTGTCCACAACAGCGCGCCGATGCCAAAAAACAGCAAATACATCTGCAGTAGCGGTGGTGTCATACGGCCATACACCGCAAGGGCTCTCACCAATGGACCAAGCCATCGGATGCGCGTCTCCACCATGACGGCCGCCAGGGCTCCGAGCATTAAACTCAGTGCAATGCTGCCCGCCATCAAAGCAAAGGAATACCCCAGACCCCGCAGGAAGACCGAGCGGTCGTAGGGGTCATACACAAAGGTCAGGTTCATGCCCGTGTTTTCCTGAATCCACAAGCCCATCCTTAACAAACCACCTACCTCGGCGGAGCGAACGAACGTCGGATTGCGGCATGCTGTTGGCCAATTTAGCGCCGCATCCCGCTGGCAAAGCAGATTCTTTTTGTCGTCTTGCTGCGACCAAAGAGTATTGGCATCCTTAAGGAACTTGGTGGGTTGAATACCCCACTTCTTCTCCATCTCGATCAGAAAACCTGTGCGATGCCAGTCGGCAACGATATCCCCAATCAAATGATCCAATTCGGAATTGTGTTCCTTGCGTGACACATTGATGGCCCAGGGTGCAAACATCGCAATCGGTAGCGGTGTGGTGTAACCTGCCCACTCGGGCTTCTTCAAATAGGCCTGCACCGCCGCACTGGAGTAAAGAAACCCGACACAGCGTCCGTCCTTCAATGCCAGCAGGGCGTCTCGAATACTTCGGTACATCACCAGATCCAGCAGATAGCGCTGGCTCATCGGGCGGTTGAAATAGGCTCCCTGGGTCGCGCAAATCTTCTGTCCGCGCATGGCCTGCCACTCGGTAACGTGGATCTCGGGACGCAGAAAAACAGACACTCCACCGCCGTAATAGTTGGGCTCGATGGCAGTTGCAATCTGGCGCCGCTCTAAGGTGTCGCCCACTGTCGCAATCAGAACATCCACATCACCTTGCTCCAGCTTCTGAAACCGGTTTTCCGTGGTAATACTGGTGGCGACCAGTTTGACGTTCAAGCGCCGCGCAATGTCAGCCGCAAGATCGACTTCAAATCCCTCTGCTTGTCCCAGGGAGTTAAGCTGGCCAAACGGAGGAAAGTCCGTCTTTACTCCAATGTGAATAGCGCCCCGCTTGCGAATGAGTTCCAGCGTCTTGCTGTCTTCAGGCTCCTGGGCCGAAACTCCGGACAGGCCGAAACACAGCAGACCTACAAAAAGCCAAGCGACGCGCACCCCAAACCCCAGCGTTTCGCAAAACATTGCAAAAACGGGCTTGAGGGCATGGAGCAAGGTGATCAAGATAACTGCGCGCTGAACGATCTGTCGATTATCTTTTCAATTTCGGATACTGCCAACTGTGCCGCATAGGGAGATGTCAGCTTGTGCAAATCCACTACGCCAGCATTGGGTGGCATATCAATTCTTTCGGAATAAGCAATCAATTCACCGGTGTCAAAGCCATCGTCCACATGGTGCAATGCAACGACCGTGTAGGTCTTGCCAGCATCCAGCAAGGCCTGGAACGGATTGCCGCCAACAAACTCCGAGGGCCATCTGTCGTCGATACAGGGGTGAAGATTCAAAAAACCCATCCTGGGTTTTTGAAACAGGGTGGCGTTTATCTTCTGTCCAAATGTTGCCATGATGCAGATGTCCGGTTTCCAGACTTCATCCATCCGCTGGTAAAACTCTGGGGTTTTGACCCTGCCCGTGTAGACATCAATGCCGTGGGACCGCGCTAACTTTTGCACCATCTCACGTTCATCTTGGGTGTGCGGGTATTGCCACACCCGCTTGCCGGGACTCACAAACGCCTGGCTTGCATCATCCGTCGCAACCCCGACCACGTCGATTTTGTGGCGCAACCGTTCTTCCAGAAGTTTGCTCAGAACGTGAAAGCCCCGGTAAAAGCTGCCAAAGACCGCAATTCGGGCTTTGGGTTTGTCATCGCCATTTTCTATTTTCACGGAGTCCCTGATCATTATTTTCAAGTCACTGGTGTGAGCGATGCTTCGACATGCTCTTTCATGCGCTCCGTCTTGAGTCGAACAATTTCAATCGCATTTTTCAACCCATAGAACTCATCCCTGACACCAATGGGAATCCAGAGGTGGTTGACCTTCTTTTCCAGGGCGTCAAACTCATCGAGCTTGATCTGCAGGTCTTCGCGGGTGTGGGCTTCCAAGAGATCCGAGTCAAATTCTTTGAGCTCGTAGTAGCAATCGGTCATGCACATCCTGGCGTAGATGGCTCGGTAGTTAGGGAAGATCTTGAGCAAGGGGTACCCAATGGCGAAGCATGCCAACAAAATGAACCAGACCTGGTCCACAAAGCTCGACAACCAAAAGGGGACATGCCCCAACAAGGCCGGAGCACCATTGGTGTAGTAACGGTCCGCCACGCTGCTGGCAGGCAAATCCCGAGCGACGTAAGCGGGAAAACCTCCGGCACGGCCAAAGAAAGAACTTCCGCCATGGTCAATGTGTTTTGCCGTCGTCAAAAACAAATGCTGCAGGGCTGGGTGCAACTTTTCTGTCGTCAGTATGGTGGTAGTGGTCGCCACCAGTTGGGTGTCCTGACGCGGCACATCAGCCACCAGGCTGAACCCACCTCGCGGCAGCGTCAAGGTCTCCAGAAAGTTCAAATTCTTGCTGTAAGCCTGGGCTGAGACAAAGCTGAAAACATGGATATTGGGATCGTGGATCAGACTTTGAATGGTCTGGGACTCAATGCCTGCCACCAGAAAAATGCCGTCAATGTTGCCCGCGCGCAAGGCCTCCACACTGCGACTGGACGACATGGAAACAAGGTGCTGGTTGTCAATGACCTGGATTCCGTGGAGTGCCAGTATCTTGGCCGTGAGGTTCCGGGTTCCACTACCGGGAATATTGATCGAAAACGTTTTGCCCTTGAAAAACTGGGCGGGGTTGGAACCGTCGTAAGGTGTTCCGCGGTAGAACATCCAGAAAGGCTGGTACTCCACGCTGCCAAGCGAAACCAGCCCGGGCGCCTCCTCCTCGGACACCATACCGCCCAGAGAGAATGCTGCATCTACCTTGCCCTGCTTGAGCAACTCCACGTTCTCGAACGCACCCGCAGTGTTGACAATTTCAAGTTGTACGCCGTGTTTTATGAAGTTTTGGGCATATGACTTTCCCAACAAATCCAGGGAGGAGTTGGGTTGTCCGGTGGCAATACGCAGGCTGGCAGGAGGCAGGGGCCGCACAACGTACAGCAATGCCGAAATACCCACGACAAAAAGTAGCACCAATGGCCACTGAAAGCGCAGCAGCGACAGGAATGCCATCCACTCTTCGTGAACAGCGTGCCACATATGACCGAATATTTGCGGATCAACGTCCGGCTTTTTGTGTGCCAATGCAAATCCCCTGTGACTAACTCAACCCAGCATACAGCAAGAACTGCGCCAGTAACCCCCTGAATGGGAAGGCCCCCACCGTTGCCAGCAGAGGCCTGCTTCCTGTGATGAACGCGAAGTCTACTTGGCGATGACGCGCACCATTTCCAGGCACTTGTTGGAGTAGCCCCACTCATTGTCGTACCAGGCTACGATCTTGACAAAGGTCTTGTCCAGCGCAATACCGGCATCCGCGTCAAACACGCTGGTGCAGGTTTCGCCACGGAAGTCGGTGGCGACCACTTTGTCTTTGGTGTAGCCCAGCACGCCTTTCAGGGCGCCTTCGCTTTGCGCTTTCATTTCAGCGCAGATTTCTTCGTAGCTGGCTTCTTTGTTGAGTTCTACCGTCAGGTCAACCACGGAGACGTCGCTGGTTGGAACACGGAAGGACATGCCGGTGAGCTTTTTGTTGAGTTCAGGAATGACCACGCCCACTGCTTTGGCAGCTCCTGTGCTCGACGGAATGATGTTTTCCAGAATGCCGCGTCCGCCGCGCCAGTCTTTGTTGGAGGGGCCGTCTACGGTCTTTTGGGTGGCTGTGGCGGCGTGTACGGTGGTCATGAGGCCACGTTTGATGCCCCATTTGTCGTTCAGGACCTTGGCCACGGGTGCCAGGCAGTTGGTGGTGCAGCTTGCGTTGGAGATGATGGCCTGACCAGCATAGGTTTTGTCGTTCACACCATACACAAACATGGGGGTGTCGTCTTTGGAGGGGGCCGAGAAGATGACTTTTTTGGCGCCAGCGGCCAGGTGTTTTTCACCACCGGCTTTGTCCAGGAAGATGCCGGTGGATTCAATGACGATGTCGGCACCGACTTCATTCCATTTAAGGTTGGTGGGGTCTTTTTC
>CAJBMJ010000042.1 GCA_903954045.1 uncultured beta proteobacterium
CCCGAGGCTCCCTGAATGGCTTCACTTTCAGGTAGGTGCACCCCACACTGTTTGCACTGCACCATATTGTCTGGAAGCCTGGACGCCTGGCGCTGCTTTTCCTCCAGGCGCTCTCCAGAGCGTGATGAGCGCCACCGCCAGGCAATCAGCAAGAAAACCAAAAACACCAACAGATATTTCATGCAGCGCGGCCCAGAACAATTTCCATGACAAACCGTGAGCCTACATAGGCCAGCAGCAGCAAAACAGAGCCCAGGTAAAGCACCCGCACCGCCCGCTTGCCTCGCCAGCCGAAACTGGCCCGCCCTGCGAGCAACACCGCAAAAGTGACCCAGGACAGCACAGAAAAAATGGTTTTGTGGTCCCAGCGCCAGGCTTTGGAGTGTCCATAGACCACATCTCCAAACAAAAGGCCAACCACCAGAGTGGCACTTAGCAAGACGAATCCCGCTCCGACAAACCGATAGGTCAGTCGTTCCAGGGTCAGCAAAGGCAGACCACTATGGGAATCAGCCGCTTGCCGGATGCGCTCTTCCGCGCGGGTCATGAACCAGGCATGCACCACCGCGGTGCCAAACAAACCGTAGCAGGCTACACCGAAGGCGAGATGCAATGGCAGCCAAACAGAAGCATTGGCCTCCATGGGGCTGCCTGGGAAAACCGCAGCCAACACAACCGCTGCAGCTCCCAAGGCGCTCAAAGCCCAGCGGGTGGGCAGTTGCGGGTACACATAACTCTCAATAGCGTACGCTGCAGCGACTACCCAGGCCGTGACTGACAGGGCAGGCGCAAATCCAAAATGGGCCGGGGTGCCCAGAAACCCCAATCCCAACACGGTCGCGTGCAGCACCCAGGCCAGAGCAACCCAAGCCCTGGCCGTTCCACGACTCAGATGACTGGCGCGCAGCGCTGGCCAAGCGTAGGCCGCTGCAGCAAAAAATGCGAGTGACTGACTGACAGGGGACGCACTGGCTAAAATCATGCCCACAGTTTAGCGTTTTGCGCTCTGCCAGCCCCGGCTGGTCCTCCCCGGTGTTCCGATTTGCGGAATGCTTTCTGGAATATGTCCTATGGCCTCCGCTCTCTCCGACAAACTTTCCCGCCTCGTTAAAGACCTTCGAGGTCAGGGACGGATCACCGAAGCCAACGTGGCCGACATGCTGCGCGAGGTACGCATGGCGCTGCTGGAGGCGGATGTGGCGCTGCCTGTGGTGCGCGATTTCGTGGCCCGCGTCAAAGAAAAGGCTTTGGGCCAGGAGGTCATGGGCTCACTGCAACCAGGCCAGGTACTGGTCAGCATCGTGAATCGTGAACTCGCAGCCACCATGGGTGAGGGCGTGAGCGACATCAACCTTGCTACCCAGCCCCCTGCGGTGATATTGATGGCTGGTCTGCAAGGCGCCGGTAAAACCACCACTACCGCCAAGCTCGCCAAGCACCTGATTGAAAAGCGCAAGAAAAAAGTGCTGACCGTCTCAGGTGACGTTTACCGCCCGGCTGCTATCGAACAGCTCAAGACGGTGACCGCGCAGGCCGGCGCCGAATGGTTCCCTTCCTCTCCTGACCAAAAGCCCGTGGACATTGGTCGTGCCGCGCTCGACTACGCCAAAAAACATTTTTTTGATGTGTTGCTGGTCGACACCGCTGGCCGCTTGGCAATCGACGAGGCCTTGATGAAGGAAATCAAGGAGTTGCATGCCGCCTTGAGCCCTGTCGAGACCCTGTTTGTGGTGGATGCCATGCAAGGGCAGGATGCAGTCAATACCGCCAAAGCCTTCAAGGAAGCCTTACCGCTGACTGGCATCATCCTGACCAAGACCGATGGTGACTCGCGTGGCGGTGCTGCGCTCTCCGTGCGCCAGATCACCGGCGCCCCCATCAAGTTCGCCGGTACCAGTGAAAAACTCGATGGCCTGGAAGTGTTTGATGCAGACCGCCATGCCGGGCGTATTCTGGGTATGGGCGACATCGTTGCGCTGGTAGAGCAGGTCACCGCTGGCGTGGACATGCAGGCTGCGCAGAAGCTCGCGGCCAAGGTCAAGAGTGGCGGCGGGTTTGATCTGAATGATTTTCTGGCCCAGATTCAGCAGATGAAGCAGATGGGCGGGCTCTCCAGCCTGATGGACAAACTGCCCGCCGCCATGGCTGCTAAAGCCGGCCAGGTGGATATGGACAAGGCAGAAAAAGATATCAAGCGCAAAGAGGGCATCATCCACAGCATGACCCCGCTGGAGCGACGCAAACCCGAGCTCATCAAGGCCACACGCAAGCGCCGCATCGCCGCCGGTGCGGGAGTGCATGTGCAGGAAGTCAACCGCATGCTCAAGGAGTTTGAGCAGATGCAGGACATGATGAAAAAGATGAAGGGTGGCGGCATGATGAAGATGATGAAGCGCCTCGGTGGCATGAAGGGCATGCCCAAGATGCCGTTCTAACCGGTAGGTGGAGGTGTCTCAGCGTTGCGCTGACCATCGCCCTGGCTGTGCATAGCTTGCAAACCGTGACACCAGACCTCTAACTGTTACTTGGTTTTGTTGTCGGCAAACAGTTCCACAAATATCTGCCTCAACCACATGTTTGCAGGATCGCGGTTGTACTTGGCATGACAGAACAAATTGATCGCTATGTCAGGCAAGTGAGCCGGATGTGATGAAGTAACAAGGCCAAAGGGAGCTTTGCAGCGCTCTGCAAAACGCTCTGGCAGCTGGCGATCAAATCGGTGGACTGAAGAATAGGTCCTACGGCAATGAAGTGTGGAACCACCAGCCGCATTTCGCTGGATCCCTGCGCGGTCTAGAAGCTGATCTACCTCGCCATGCCCCGTATTTGCGGCAACGACACCCACGTGGCTCAAATCGCAAAATTGTTTCAGGGACATGGCTTGAGGTTTCATGGTTTTGAATAGATAGCTTGGCCATTTCAGTAGCCTATTGCCGCGCGCCCGCCCCGACCTGCTAAACCGCTTCCAGAGCCAAAACGGCGGTGGCGGTGTTGGAAATCGGGATGTGGTAGTTGCCGGTGACGCGCTGAACCTTGGGGCTGGCGGCTGTCAAGGCTGCACGCATTGCCAGCCACATCAACAGTTCCACGCCCTGGGTGCCAGTTTTTTTCACCAGCTCATGCACACTGAACTGGGTGGCCCACTCGGGGTTGCTTTCCAGGCTGTCCAGGAATTGCAGGTCAAAAACCTTGTTGATGAAGCCTGCGCGCTCACCATCCAGCTGGTGGCTCAGGCCGCCGGATGCCACCACTGCCACAGACTTGCTGCTGTCCCAGGACTGGATGGCCTCACCTACTGCTTTGCCCAGCGCGTAGCAACGTTTGGCTGAAGGCAGCGGGAACTGTACGGTGTTAATGCACACCGGCACCACGGTAACGGGGTAGTTGCCTTCGGGGAAGAACAACTTCAGGGGCAAGGAGCAGGCGTGGTCGACCAGCATCTCCTGGCAGGTGGTGACGTCAAACTCCTTTTCGACCAGGGTGTTGATGATCTGCCACGACAGATCGACCTCGCCGCGCAGGGGTTCCAGCGAGGGAATGCCCCAGCCTTCGTCAGAGTTGACGTACTGCTGGGCGGCACCAACCGCAAACGTGGGCATCTTGTCCAGAAAGAAATTCAATCCGTGGTCATTGTAAAAAATGACCACGACGTCGGGTTTTTTGGCGCCCAGCCATTCGCGGATAGGCGGGAAACCATCGAAGAAAGGTTTCCAGTAGGGCTCCTGTTGCAAGCCTTTGTGGATGGCGTTGCCAATAGCCGGGATGTGTGAGGTGCCGAGACCACCAATAAGTTTTGCCATGTTGTGTTCTCCAGTTATTTGCCAGCTGCAACCAGCTTGGCCTTGAATTCGTCTTTGGTCATGCCGGTCTGCTGGGCACCGATGTCCTGCATGTCGAGCTTGAAGATGCCGGCAAACTTGGCCAGGTAATAAGCATTGCCGCCCGCTGCAATGAGTTGCAGCACGTTCTTGGCACGGATGGCCGCAGACTGTTGCTCGTTGAGGCCGTACTTCTTCATGTAAGCCTCTTCGTCGGCCAGGAAGGCATCACGGTTGGCGGCTTCGTTGAACGAGAAACACATCTTGTTGAGGGCATAGCCTTTTTTGGCTTGTTCGCCGTCGAAGGGCGTGGTGCCGGGAATCTTGGGAAGAGGGGTGCTCACGTGTCGTTCTCCTTGTGTGTAGGTGTTTGATCAACCTCAGTCGTGGAGTATCCAGGCCCTATTGCCATAAATAAATAGATGAGTAATCATGTGTTGTATGAGCAAATTTGATTGGTCGGATCTGGATGTGCATCTGCTGCAGCTTTTGGTGGCTGTGGCGGAAGTGGGCAGCGTGACGGGTGCGGCACAGCGCCTGGGCGTAACCCAGTCCGCTGTGAGCCATCTGCTGGACAAACTGCGAGACATCACTGGTGACCCCCTGTTTGTCAAAAGTGGGCGCGGCATTGTGGCGACTGCAAGGGCCGAGGCCATGGCCGCTCAGGCCCGTGAATTGTTGCGGCAACTGCAGCAATTCGCGCACAGCGCAGAGTTCGAGCCAGCACACTGGAAAGCATCTATCACCATTGCCGCCAACGATTTTCAGCGCGATTTGCTTTTGCCTGCCCTGGCTGCCCGGCTGCGCCAACTGGCACCACTTGTGCAACTACGTGTCATTCCTTCTTCGGTGCCCCGGCTGGAGATTTTGCGCTCTGACATGTGCCAATTGGTCATCAGTCCGCGTCCACCGGATGGAACCGACATTCTGCAAAAACGGCTCTTTGAAACCGAGCACCGCGTATTTTTCGACGCCAGCCAGCGCGATGCCCCTTTGACCAAAGCCGAGTACCTCTCGGCGCAGCACGCCACCGTGGTTTACGATGACAACCGGGGCCTAGAGATTGACCGGCTCCTGCTGTCCAGGGGGGTGGTTCGCCACTTTGCAGTCATGGTTCCTGGCTTTAGCGCATTGCCGGCCTTTGTGAAGGGCACCTGTCTGCTGGTCACCGCACCCCAGTTGCTGGATTGCACTTCGCTGGCCGGATTGGCCAATGCCGCTGTTCCCGTGCCATGCCCCACCATGCCCATGTATCTGATCTGGCATGCGCGGTACCAACAGGATCCAGCGCATCAATGGCTACGAGAACAATTGGAGGC
>CAJBMJ010000043.1 GCA_903954045.1 uncultured beta proteobacterium
CGGGTGGTTCGGATAAGCAGCTTGACACCCAAACGCTCTTCCAGGCCATCAAGCCGTCGTCCCATGATCGCGGGCGCCACGCCTTCTGCATTGGCTGCCGCAGTCAGGCTGCCACGGATGGCGACGGATACAAACGATTCGAGCTGTTTAAGCTTGTCCATTTCAGTCCGTCCAAGGCTGAAATGCAATACGTTTTACTCCGTGTCCCCCGCCCGCTGCGCGGGCTCCTCCTTTACCTACGTAAAACGCATTACCTGTCAGCCTTTTAGCCCTCGTGGAATGGGCGCAACCAGCTACGTTTTTCATAGCACAACCCCCTCGGCATGGAGCGTTGCCACATCGGCAGTCGAGTAACCCAGACTCTGCAACAGCGCATCCGTATGCTCACCCAGTTTGGGCGGGTCCAGCCGCAGACCCAAGCGTTCGCCACCCAGCATGAGCGGCAATAGGGGCACTTGCGTCTGGCGGCCATCGGGTAGCTCCATGGGCGCCAAACCGCCGGTAGCTTGTAGGTGCGGGTCGTCAAACAGATGCTGCGGGTCGGTAATTGGCGCAAACGGCAGACCCACCTGCTCAAAGCGCTCGGATAGCTCAGCCCGGCTGAACTGCGCCAGGCGCGTGCGAAGCTCAGGAATCAGCCAGCTGCGCGAGAGCACCCGGTCGTTGTTGGTCGTAACGCGGTTGTCGGCAAACAGATCCGCATAGCCAAAGGCTTCACAAAAGGTTTTCCACTGGCCGTCGCCCACCACCGCCAGGAAGATTTGCTCCTGGTTTTTGACGCTGAACACGTCGTAGATGCCCCAGGGCGAGATGCGCTCGGGCATCGGCGCGGCAGCCTTGCCCGTCACGGCAAACTGCATCATGTGCTGGGCTACCAGAAAGATGTTGTTCTCGAACAGCGCGCTTTGCACTTCCTGCCCCTGGCCCGTTTGCTGGCGTTGCATTAGCGCGGCCATAGCGCCCACCGCACCAAAAATACCGCCCATGATGTCATTCACGCTGCTGCCCGCACGCAGCGGGTCGCCAGGCCGCCCGGTCATATACGCCAGACCGCCCATCATCTGCACCACTTCGTCCAGCGCGGTGCGGTGGTCGTACGGGCCGGGAAGAAAACCCTTGTGGCTTACATAGATCAGTCGCTTGTCGAGCTTGCTGAGAGACGCGTAGTCCAGCCCGAGCTTTTGCATGGTCTCGGTTTTGAAATTCTCGCTGACGATGTCCGCCGTGCCAATCAGCTTGAGCACGATCTCACGGCCTGCAGTGCTTTTCATATCCACCGCAATGCTCTTCTTGTTGCGGTTGAACAGCGGGTAAAAGCCAGCGCCACTGCCCAGCAGCCTGCGGGTGCTGTCGCCGGCCAAGGGTTCGACCTTGATCACATCCGCCCCCAGGTCGCCCAGCACCATGCCGCAGGTGGGGCCCATGACCATGTGGGTGAACTCGACGACGCGCACGCCAGACAGGGGAAGCGCCTTGGGCAGGGGGTTTTCTTGCATGTAATACCCTTGGTTTTGTCACAAATCGATTGATATTCTTCCATATAGTGCCCGACAAAGGATGGAATACATTCACGTTATGGGCAAAATGTCCCGCATACCCCTGTGCACGCCGTTTTTTTACTTTTTGGAAAGACCCCTATGTCCGCATCTACGCCACGTACTACCGAGCACCGCCTGCAAGTCGCAAGCTCCCTGCACAGCTTTATCCAGGACAAAGTGCTGCCCGGCACGGGCGTGAGCGCTGAGACCTTCTGGAAAGGCTTTGACGCCATCGTGGCCGACCTGGCTCCCAAGAACATTGCCCTACTGGCCGAGCGCGACCGCCTGCAAACCGAGCTGGACACCTGGCACAAGGCCAACCCCGGCCCCATCACCGCAGGTGATCCGTCCAAGCCCTCGGATATGACTGCCTACCGCGCCTTTCTGGAAAAAATTGGCTACCTGGTTCCCAGCCCCAAGAAAGTAAAGATCAATACCGTCAATGTAGACGCCGAACTGGCCAAGCAAGCAGGCCCGCAACTGGTGGTTCCCATCACCAACGCCCGCTACGCCCTGAACGCCGCCAACGCGCGCTGGGGCAGCCTCTACGACGCACTGTATGGAACCGACGTCATCAGCGAAGACAAAGGTTGCGAAAAAATGCTCCAGAGAAACGGCAAAACTGTGGGCTACAACCCCAAGCGCGGCAAGAAAGTGATCGAGTACGCGCGCCATGTGCTGGACCGCACCGCGCCCCTCAAAAAGGGCTCCCACGTCGGCTCCACCGGCTATCGCATCAGCAAGGACGGCCAGCTGGTGGTGTCACTGAAAGATGGAGGCACGTCCAAACTGCAAGACAACAGCCAGTTTGTTGGCTTCCAGGGCGAAGCCAAGGCACCCAGTTCGGTGCTGCTACAGCACAACGGCCTGCACCTGGATGTCATCATCAACCGCGCCACGCCCATCGGCAAGACCGATGCCGCCGGTGTGAGTGACCTGGTGGTTGAGGCAGCCTTGTCCACCATTCTGGACCTGGAAGATTCTGTAGCAGTGGTC
>CAJBMJ010000044.1 GCA_903954045.1 uncultured beta proteobacterium
AGGTATTGGCAGAAGTGCTCATGATTTTGTCACTGGTTAACTTTTGATATATCCCGCGATATTGCGGGATAACGCAAGAGCAAAACTATACTCGACTGGACCCTGCCATCGACCGTCCGCTATCAGCCCATCAGAGTCATTCATCGCCAAAAAATTCAACGGCAGCTTTCGCATTGATCGATTGGGGGTCGGACCGTTCCACTGACGGGCGATCCAAGCACAGCACAAGTTCGCCATTGACACTGATACCGAGTCCCCATCGGGGCTCCTGGTGGACTCTCGACACGGCTTCCTTAAGGCCATGGATGTCGTTTGAATCTGCATGCTTAGCGGCGTTGTAAATGAAGTGCCAGAATCCGAATAGTCCAGCGGCGCTTATCCAGCGTGCGATCCAAAGGCGGACGACGTCGTGACCGCCATGGGCCGATCGGGCGCCCTCGATGTCTGCGATCCATAGCGGGATTTCCCAATCCACGGCAAAACGCATGGGCCTGGTATGGAGACCCGCCTTCGGGTTGAAATCGCGCTCGTTTATGTGTCGCGACCAAACTAGAAAAAGCCAGGCTCGGCGAGCTGCATCACCCCCTCGGGCAAGGAGTGCTTTGACATCAGTGCCGCTGGTCGCTTTGGCAAGAGGGGCTAGCCAATGCCGTCCGCGGCTCCCCAGACTTCTGCGCGTTAGATGGCGTCGGATAGCCTTGAAGTCCCCAAAGGTTGTTTTACCGTAGATGCCTAGGTTCATCTGGTGCCGAACTGCTCGTCTGTCGTCGATGTGGACCAGATCACCCTTGCGCACTTTCATCGCTCCAAACCGTATGAGATCGGTTTGTAAAACGCCGCGCTGCACACTGGCATCAGAGCATGCCCAATCCGGAACGGCATTTGCAATTTCGAGGTTTGTCTTGAGACAAGCAAGCCGACTCGTGAATACGGATAGGGAATTGACCTGTTGCGAACCATGCTGTCCTAACCAAACTCTCGACTCAATATCCATCAGCCAGTCAACGATTTCTCCAAGTACGCGGTCGCGTTCAGCATGTCGCGTTGGTGTCCGAACTTCAGGCGACTTGAGAATCGTACGCAAATATTGGCATTGCCCGAAGGGATTGCGAAGGGCATTAGAAAACAAGTCAATTGCGACGGTGCGGTTGCTGTTTAAGCTTTCCATCTTGGTGCCGTGAACTGGACAGCGCTTGAGACCATCAAAGGAATAAAGTACTGAGTGAAAGCCTTCGGCCAGGCAGAAGTAGCAGACCGCAAAATCGCCAAAGTATGGGCGCACTGACTTCGTGAACTCTCCAATGTGGCAGCCTCGAAAAACCGTGGACGCCTCCTTGAGAACCCTGGCAAAGCGCGTGACACGCACCGGACTTTGGTCTTGCGCCAATTGATAGTCGTTGAGTGACAGTCTGGGGTGTGTCCGAACGGGAAGGCCCTGCTTGCTGACCGCGTTTGCCCTTATGAAGTCGTGTGCGAAGGCGCGGCGCGTGGGTTGATTCAGCATCAAAAATCGCTGAATCGTGATCCATAGAGAAGAGTATGGTGGTATGGAACCTGGATGCCAGATGACCCGTGATCTTCTGCAATGGTGACCCAGTTCTTCGGAAAGGTCGAAATCCTTTTGCACCGCGCATCACTCCTATCTGTCGGGGCGTTTGCGCTTAACGGCCGCAGAGATTAGCCGCATATGGTCGGTGAACTGTGTCAGCGCCAAGGCGTCAATCCAGTTCGCCTCCGATATGGCAGTTTCCCAATCCATTTCGCGCGCGACATCCACCAGGATTTCTTCGATTGCGCGAGCGATGTGTTGCATCGGAAACTCGGCATCGCCCTTGTAGTGGGTGGGAAGCAGCGAATTCAGAACCCGCCAAAGGACTGGGGCGCAGGGTGCCAGCCGCGCGCCGCGCGCATAGGCGTCGGGCGCGAAATGGGCCAGGTAGGAGGTGCCGCTGTTTTGCGGCCATTCAGATGCATCGTCGTAGCCCTGAAGGATAAACTCGATCTCTTCTACGCTACTGATGCCTGGAAACGGCCAGTGGGCCACCAAAAAGCGTGCGGCCACGTGGGCGTGGTCCGACAAGCCAAGCAACTCATAGGTGTAGTCCATCTGGTGGGAGGCAATGGAAAACACGCTGAGGCGGTAGCCTTCCCAGTCCAAGGCGTTTTGCAGCCCAAGCAGCCAGGTCCATTCGCGAAACGTCATTGCCTGTGCTTCGTCAATCAGCAGGGCCACGTAATTGCTCGAACATGCTGAAGCCGTGGCGATCATGAACTCCAACAGCAGGCGCCGCCGGTCACCGCGCGTGGCGCGTCGGGGGGCATATCGAAATCCAATTGCAAGTCCGAGAGAGATCCAGAAATCGCTCTCGTTGAATTGGCTGTCTGGCGGGCGTGACCAGATGTGCAAAGGAATGCGTTTGCCGAACCGATCTTCCAGAATCGATTTCATATGCCATTTGACGCCGCGCGACTTGCCAAAGCGCGATGGTCCATGGATATAGCCCCCCGGTTGTCGTTGATCGATCCAATCACCAATCTTTTGGGCCATGGCATTCACCGGGGGAGTGAAAACGGCGTACTCTTGCAGCAGCACTGGGTGGTGTGGGTCCAAATGAGGCGGCAGATTGCTGCGCATGGCGCTCTCAGTTAGCGGCCTTGCGCATGGGTGGCAGTTTGGCTTTGACAGGCACTGCCTTCGGAGTCAGTGTTTTTGTCACTTTAGAAGTCTCGACGGTCTTGGCTGCTGTAGCAAGAGACGGGGTAACCTCCAGAGCGTCATCAGGAGGTGGGCTTTCCTGCATTGGTGGAGCTCTAAGCCGGTCTTTGGCCGCAGCGACCTCGGTATCGCTGGATCGGAACTCTGTATGTTCGACCAGAATTCGTTTGAGTTCGAGGTAACTGGGATGAATTGGCAGCTTGCTTTGGGCATTGGACTCAACAAAGTCCATAAACACTGTTACTGCATCGGCTCCATTGGCCAGGTCGAAACGGCGATTGCGTACCATGGAGTTAATGGCACTGCGCGTGGCCAGACTGTGCGGTGTGCGATGCCAGGGCGGGTGGGCCCGCAAAACTCCCAGACGGTGTCCATCCTTGGTGGTAGCCAGCGCGACGCGCCCATCATTTTCTAAATGGTTGACGACCCAAATGTGTTTGCCAACCAGGTCGTGGCGCTGCGACAGTTCATCATTTGAGTAGCTGGCACCGAAGAAGTTCACGTAGGGTCGGCGTCCCTCTTGGTAGCCCCCACGCACGACGCAGAGTTTTCTCACACTCAAGAGGCCCTGGATAGAGTTGGGGTCGGCATGGCGTTTGGGAAGTTTGTCCGTGGACGCATAGAAATCCAACATTTGCAGGGGCGTGCGGTATCCCAGACTGCTGTGCGGTGTGGCGTTGTAATTGGCGATCAGGGTGTCCAGCAGCTCGGCCGCGTATTCCCATTGGAATTCGCTGATGACGGCAACTTTACCGGGGTCACGCCCGCCTTTGTCCTGGACCTTACCCCCGGTGGTGTTGGATATCCGGTGCAAGCCG
>CAJBMJ010000045.1 GCA_903954045.1 uncultured beta proteobacterium
CCAGGAAGGTGGCGATCCCGCTGCTGTGAGCTACGACGCCGTCAGCGCTGGCAAGGCACGCGGCAAGGACGTGGTGCTGATCGACACCGCTGGCCGACTGCCCACGCAAATTCACCTGATGGAAGAATTGAAGAAGATCAAACGCGTGGTCACCAAGGCCGACGGCACCGCGCCCCACGAGGTATTACTGGTGATTGACGGCAACACCGGCCAGAACGCGGTGGCCCAGGTCAAGGCCTTTGATGATGCACTGGGACTCACCGGCCTGATCGTTACCAAGCTGGACGGTACGGCCAAAGGCGGTGTGCTGGCAGCCATTGCCCGCGAACGGCCCATCCCCGTGTACTTCATTGGCGTGGGCGAAAAGTTGGATGAGCTGGAAACCTTCAACGCCCGTGAATTCGCGCAAGCTTTGCTGGCTTAGCGCTGAAAGAACTCCCACATCAGGTCATTGGCTGACAAGGCCTGGGAGGGTGCTTCCTTGCCTCGGCGCGCTTTGGAGGCACCAGGCCAGGAATGGCCACCCGTCTCGGTCACGCATAGTTGCACCTGCACTCCCCCTGCACACTGTGGATACACCTCGCAATAGGCCCCAGGCACAGTCACGGACCGCTTTGGCGTGCTCTGGCACTGGTTGCGCTGTGCCCAGCGCGCCATGGTCTCCGGCACAGAAACGAATTCAGCTACTTTGCTCGTGTCCCGAAAAGAATCGGGGCCGGCACCTCCATTGAAAAGCACGTGCGTGTCATTCTTGGCATGTATTTGCAGCACCGAAATGGGCCGTGAAGGCTTGCACTGCAAGCTGCCGTCGGTCCCAGCTACCGGTGCCACGGCCTTGAACACATCAGCCATTTCACACGCCAAGCGGTGGCTGAACATACCGCCGTTGGACATGCCAGTGGCAAAAACTCGACGCTGGTCCAGATGCACCTGCTCTGGCAAGGACTTGAGAATGGCGCGGACAAAACCCACGTCATCCACATTGTTGTCGCGCGCCAGACCGCAGCAATTGCCCGCATTCCAGGTTGCCAGTTTGCCGCCCGGAAACCGGCTGTAACCATTCGGGAATACGGCAATAAAACCTGCAGAATCGGCCTTTTGCGTCAGGCCGTAGTGGTCGCCCGCCTGCAAGTGCATGTCGCCGCCACCGCCATGAAATGCAAACACCACCGCCTGTGCTATTTCAGGCTTGTAAGTGCGCGGAACGTACACCATATAGGTGCGCTGCTGACCTTGGTGCTGAAGACTGAAGTTATGCATTCCCGGCTCCAGAGGAGCTGCGGCATGCGCCACGAAAAAAAACAGGTTCAGAACCAGCAGCAAGATCACATTCCGACGCATAAAGACGCTCCCACAGTGATGGCAAGTTGGCACAATAGCGCAATCCCGCCCCACCGCTTTCTGAATCTCTCCAAAATGACCACCTTGCTCCCCTGCATCGAACTCGAATCTGCCACCAACCCCACTGCCGCCGTGATTTGGCTGCATGGCCTGGGCGCCGACGGTAACGACTTTGCTGGCCTGGTGCCAGAGCTAGACCTTGAAGGATGCCAGCCCATCCGCTTCGTGTTTCCGCACGCACCTAGCATGCCGGTCACCATCAATGGCGGCTATGTTATGCCCGCCTGGTACGACATCCTCGGAGCCCAGTTAGTCGATCGCCAGGACGACAAGGGCATCCAGAAATCCGAATGGGCCATCCAGGCACTGATACGGCACGAAGTTGAACGCGGCATTGCCCACGAGCGCATCGTATTGGCTGGCTTTAGCCAAGGATGCGCCATGGCCTTGCACACCGGTCTGCGTCTGCCGCACCGCCTGGCAGGCATCATGGCGCTGTCGGGCTACCTGCCTCTGGCAGACCGTTTTCCCAGCGAGCGCCACGCAGCCAATGCTGCAACGCCCGTTTTTATGGCGCACGGCACGCAGGATCCAGTCGTAGTGGTGAAACGAGGTGAGGACTCGCGAGATGCGCTGATGGCGCTGGGCCACCCGGTGGAATGGCACACCTACCCCATGCCTCACAGCGTGCACCCGCGTGAGATAGCAGATATCTCCGCTTTTTTGCAGCGTGTTTTGGGCACTACCCCCCAGTGATTGGGAATCGACCGCCCGTTCTGGGCATTGACTTTGGAACATCCAATTCCGCTGCAGCACTGATAACTGCCGCGGGCAGCCTGCAAGTTGTTCCTTTGGATGGCAAACGCGCCGAGATGCCGACCGCTCTGTTTTTTTCAAGTGAATCCCACACGGTACTCTACGGTTCTGAGGCCATGCAGGCCTACCTCGAAGGCACCGAGGGTCGCTTGTTGCGTTCGCTCAAGAGCCTGCTGGGCAGCCCCCTGATGGACGAATACACCGCAGTGGGTGACAGGAGCATGCGCTTCTTTGACATCGTGGTGCTGTTTTTCAAGGAACTCAGGCGCCGGTGCGAAACGTATGTGGGCCACAGCCTGACCCACGCGGTGCTGGGCCGCCCTGTCCATTTTGTGGACGACAACCCCGAGCGCGATTCTCTGGCACAAGAAACGCTGAGACGGGCTGCCACCGAGGCCGGCTTTACGCATATCTCATTCCAGCTGGAGCCCATCGCCGCGGCGCTGGATTTTGAGCAACGCATAGACAAGGAAACCCTTGCACTGGTGGTGGATATTGGCGGCGGCACGTCCGACTTCACCGTCATCCGGCTTGACCCCGCGCGCAGCCTACAAGCCGACCGCAGTGACGACATTCTGGCAACCACGGGTATCCACATTGGTGGCACTGATTTTGACCGTCTGCTGGACCTGAGCACCGTTATGCCGCTATTGGGCTACAAGCATGTGGGAACCGGTGGGCGCATTGTGCCCAACAGCGTTTTCTTTGACCTTTGCACCTGGCACCTGATCCACCAGGCCTACACCCGCAAGGCCCTGCACTTTGCCAAAGAGCTGTGGACGGACTTCACCGACCTGACGCTGCACCGCAGGCTCATGGGCGCACTGGAAGAGCAACACGGACACCGCATGCTCAACGAGGTGGAACTGGCCAAGATCGCATGTTCCATGTCAGGCCAGACTGCACCAGTTGCGCTGGACTTTCTGCGCCATGCCCCAGATGAACATCTGGGTGCCACCATCACCGCCGCTGGTATGGCTGAGGCACTTCATCAGGCCTTGCAGCAGGTGGTGCAATGCGCACAGGATTGTGTGACCGCCGCCGGACTGCAAGCGGTGGATGTGGTCTATCTCACTGGCGGATCGTCAGCCCTGCGCCCGCTGGTAAATGTCCTGCAAAGCACCATGCCGCGCGCCACCTTGGTGGAAGGTAACCGGTTTGGCGGCGTGGCAGCCGGACTGGCCTTGACATAGTCGCGCTCCCCTGTCTGCCGGTCAGTGCCCCTCGGTGATAGGGATGGCCATGGAAAACACGGCCCCGCCCTCAAGACCGTTTTCCGCCTTTAGGTGGCCGCCGTGCTGCTCCATGATGGTGTAGCTGATGGACAGGCCCAGACCGGTACCTTTTCCCACGCTTTTCGTCGTGAAAAAAGGATCAAAGATGCGCATCAGATTCTCTGGTGCAATGCCCGGACCGTTATCTTCGAATCGCAACGTAGCATGGGTGGCACCACGTTCCAACGCTATGTCGAGCTGTGGGTTCGTGGCGTTGATGGCCACTGCGGCGTCATAGGCGTTTTCCATCAAATTCATCATTACCTGCAGCAGCTGGCCAGCGTGGCCTGTGACATAGCAATCCGCTGCCGGAGTCCAGTGAATACTGAACTGTGGCGCCATGCCTTTTTTGACCCAGTGCATGGCCCGCTCCACCACAGCATTGAGTTCCACTACGGCAAAACTCTCTTTATCCTTGGCCGAAAAGCGCTTCAGTCCATGCACGATATCGGCAGTGCGCTGCGCACCCTCCAGCGTTCCGTCCATCAGCGAAGGCAAATCTTCCACCACGCGATCGATGCGCAGCTCTGTACGCAAGGCCTGCAGGGATGAAGGCAAGTCCGTCTGGTGTATCGCATCCAGGTACTGGGCCATGCGCAGGGTGTAGCGCTGCAGGGAGTACACATTCCCCAGCACAAAGCTGATGGGATTATTGAGTTCGTGTGCGACACCAGCCACCAGACGTCCCAAGGATGCCATTTTTTCCGAGTGCAGAAGTTGCTGCTGTGTACGCTTGAGTGCCTCATGAGCCTCACGCAATTGGTGGTAGGCGCGCCTGAGTTCACCGAGCGGCCTGCCCACCATCACGTAGCCCACATGCCTGCCGCGCGCGTTGTGGCGAGGCGTGCAGTTCAGGTCCACGGTGATGGCGGCACCGCTGGCGTGCAGTAGATTGATTTCCATCTCCGTGCCCTCGTGCAGCGCATTCACCTGCGCGAGTGCTCGTTGCCAATGTTGCAAACTGGAGGCATCCGCTAACAAAGAGACCAGCGGCTGCCCGCGCAAATTGGTTTCCTCGCGCCCCACCAGTTCACACAGGGCGCGGTTGGTTTCTTCGATCAGGCCATCCTGGTTGCAGGCCAGCAGCACATCGCTCATGGCTGTCAACAGGCCAAAAATAAACTGTTGCGACTGTTCCAGCTCTGCGTTTTTTTCTTCCAGCGCCACCTCGTCGGCAACCAGCTTGGTATAGACCTCATCCATTTTCTGAATCACATCCAGCCAAGTGGATTCGTCCACACCTGGCAGGTCAACGGATAGCGGAATATTGTGCGGATGACGCGTGGGCATACCTAATGCACCGTGCAGACCATGCATGGATCAAAGCTGCGCACGATGTGCTGTACCGCAACGCACTCACCGGGCGCCTCGCCATCCCGCCCGACGGCAGTGCCAACCAGAGCTGCTTCAAGCGCACCGGGTACGCCCTGGGTATCGCGTGGCGAGAAGTTCCAACTGGTGGGTGCGACGATCTGGTAGCTGCTGAGCTTGCCATGTTCTATGCGCAGCCAATGACCAAGGGCGCCGCGTGCGGCTTCTGACAGGCCTACACCCTGCCCATGCGAGGGCAACTGATAGGCGGTATGGAACGGCTCACGAGTCTGGATGACTGACAACCATTGCTCCATCAGCGGGATGATGCGCGCCACCTCCATCAGGCGCGCCAACACGCGCGTGCCCACGCTGGCGCCGTTTGCTGCAACTGCTGCGCACACCAGCGCCTGGCCATCGACCAACTGACGCGCAATGGCGCCGGTCTCCATTACCTTGCCATTCAGGCGCGGAGCCTTATTCCAGGTGTATGCGCCGGGTTTGTCCGGCATTGGTTGGGTAACTCCCTGCGCGGGGTGCAGTGGCCCCTGTGCATCAGTGAGCCAGGCGTGGCGTGGGTCTTCAGAAATCTCGCTGACATTCAGAGCCGATAGCGTGGCCGTGTCAGCATCCCAAAGGCCTGCCGCAAAACTGTGACCCCCATTGCCCCCCACATTGCTCATTGCAGCGGCATACGCGCCATAGCTAAGAAAACGCCCCGACCCGCAGCCCATGCCGTTGAGTTGCGCATCTTCTGTGATGTCCAGAAATAGCGCCAGATCACTGCCTGCAGCCTGTGTCTGCCAGGCCTGCAAACCGGCCAACGTGCCGAGTTCGGCAAAATCCTCCAGGGTCGTGCCAAACAGCGTGCTCTCCAGAAACTGCCGCATTTCGCGCACCTTGGCGCGCATGCGGAGCACCTCGTTGTGCTCCAGCGCACGCGACGAGCCGCCCGGCAACACAGATCCGCTGTGCGGCCATTTGCCACCGAGCGTGCCCATCAGCGCAAACCATCGTGCTCGGGCGGCCAGCAGGGCGCGGCTGCCTTGGCCACCGCCCATTGCGGCAAAGCGTTGGAGCGCCTGCGCATACCAGTCCCTCTTGGAGTACACCGACCGTGTGAAATCCGGCATGAAGAAAAGATAGAAATGCGTCAAATGATCGGCCAGGTTTTCGCAGGCCAGCATTAAGTTGATGGCCAACTGGCCGTTGGGTGGCGGCGTGACTTCAGCCGCGTCAGCTAGCGCCTTGGCAGCTGCCACCGACTGTGAGACCGAACAAATGCCGCAAATGCGTGGCACGATAGTCAGAGCATCCATGGGTTCACGTCCCATTAACATGTTCTCGAACCCCCGGTACAAGGGAGCGTTGACACGGGCTTCACGAACTCGGCCGTCCTCGATATCCAGTTGCACTTCAAGGTCGCCCTCGACACGGTTGAATGGCCCACATACCAGACGTGACATTGCCCTTAACTCCGCTTGCTGCTCTTACGTGACACTGGCGGCAGAACCAGATGGTCTGCCATGGCGTTTTGCTTGACGCGCTTGGGTGTGGCACTCTTTGACAGTGAGGCCAACGCAATAAACCAGGCCTTGGGCATATCGGTGGGAAGGCCTATGGGGATACCGGCCAGTTTGGGTGTGGCACCAAAAGCATGACCGGGAGACTGAAAGCCTGGCTCCGTGCAATTGATGCAAGCGAAACCGCCACGCGTGCAGGAGCCATCGGTGTTCCATAGCCGGATATTGCAGTCGGCATGCGCCTGAGTTCCCATGCACCCCATGTGCTCCATCATGCAACCCAAATCGGAGGGCTTGGTTGCACTAGCCTTAAACTCATAATATTCATTGCGGGTGCAGCCGTGGTGCACCAACTGGTCGGCGTAAAAACGCGGCCGACTCAACGCATCCAGGTCGGCTTCTGCCAGAGTGCCTGCTGCCAGCGTCATCAGTGTGTCGGTAACCCAGCCCGGATGGGTGGGACAGCCCGCCACATTCACCACAGGCAGCCCGGACTTGGCGCGGAAGTCACGTCCCAACAGACCGCCCGCATGCTCATCCTCAAACTGCAGGCCGCAGGCCTGTGTCGCGTTGGTGCCAGCGGCACTGATACCGCCCCAGGCCGCGCAGCTTCCCACTGCCAGCACGTACTGCGCAACGCCAGATAGCTCCTGTAACCAGTGCATCATGGATTGATCGGTACCAGCTAGCATGTGGAAGCGCCCGGTGTAGTTTGGGCCACGCAACACCGCGCCTTCCAGGCACAGCACGTCCAGGCGGGTGCGACCTTGCAAGCAATCATCCAGAATGCGCAGCATCTCAGAACCAGACTCCAGACTCAGCGAGGGGTGCCACAGCATCCTGACGTCCAGCGCTTCCAGCAAAGCGGCAAAGTCTGGCGTGTCAGCGCAGAGCAGCGACATGCTGCAACCGCCACACCCGCCGCTTTGAAGCCAAAGCACATTCAGCGTCATTGGATTGGCCCGTCCAGACCCAGACGGGCCAGTTTGGCGCGCAGCCCCACACGCGAGAGGCCCAGTTCCTCAGCGGCGCGTGTCTTGTTCCACTGGTGGCGCAGCAGGCATTCACGCAGCACAACCGCCTCAATGGCCTCTAACCGTTCAGCCAGAGTACCGGTGGCAGGCAGGGCCAAAGCATTGGCACTGCAGCCCTGCACATGTCGCCCGATCTGCCCGTTCAGTACCTTTGTGGAAAGAGCATGCGCACCGATCACCGCATCGTCACAAAGGGCCGCAGCGCGGCCGATCTCGTTGCGCAACTCTCGGATATTGCCGGGCCAGGGATAGGCCAGAAGGGTGGACAGCGCATCGCTGCTGAACTGCAGATCGCCGCGACCCATCCTGGTACCAGCTTCCTGCAATAACTTGGCAGCAATGGGAACGATGTCGCCGACACGCTCGCGCAGGGGCAGCATTGTCAGCGTGGCCTCGGCCAGGCGGTAGTACAGGTCCTCGCGAAAACGTCCGGCATGTACATCTGCCTCCAGGTTGCGGTGGGTAGCGCAGACGATGCGTACGTCCACCGCAATGGCACGTGCCGCTCCCACCGGCCTTACCTCGCCCTCCTGCAAAACGCGCAGCAGCTTGACCTGAAAGGCCGGGGTTGTCTCGCCAATTTCATCCAGGAACAGTGTCCCCTTGTGGGCCCGCTGAAACAAACCCATATGGTCATCGAAGGCACCGGTAAACGAACCGCGCTTGTGGCCGAAGAGTTCGCTTTCTAGGAGCGAGTCGGTGATCGCGGCGCAATTTTCCACAACAAACGGGCCACTCAGGCGCGGGCTGGCATAGTGGATGGCTCGGGCCAGCAATTCCTTGCCGCTGCCGGACTCCCCCTGTATGAGCACCGAGAGATCGTGCCGAGCCAGACGGGACGCCATGTCGCAGACTGTATTCAGCGGGCTGCTAGGCGCGCGGACAATGCGTTCAAAGTCAAACAAGGCCCGAGCCTCATTCAGGCGTTGACCACGCCGCGCGCGCATCGATTCAGGACTGTTGCGCAAGTCCAGTTCGATGCGATTGACCTCATGCTGCAGGCTGCGTGCCTGCACGGCGCTGCGCACCACCTCTAGCAAATGTTCGGGCATCCAGGGTTTGAGCACGTAGCGAAAGATGCCAGCCTCATTGATGCCCGCGATGATGTCCTCGCTATCCGAATAGCCTGAAATTACGATGCGCACGCAGTCCGGCCAGGATTCACGCACCTCTTTCAAGAACGCTACGCCGCTCATGTCGGGCATGCGCTGGTCGCACAGGATCACGTCAATGGCTTGTCGCGCCAGAATCTCGCGCGCCTGATCCACCGACCCTGCACAATGAATGCCGAACTCTTCCTCCAGCGTGCGGCGCATAGTCTCCAACGAGCGTGACTCATCGTCCAACAGCAGGACGCATGGCAGTTCGGCAATGGCAGCGCAATGAGACATTGTGTAGAAAAAAGAATCAACAAATTCGTGGCAACTGTTCGCCACTGAGCCAATCCACTACCCGGCGCCCACCCATGCGCGTTTGCATTTGCACAAAGCAATGCGGGTCTGCGGTCACGATGCCAATCTGGCATGCGGCCTGCCCCAGCGGATGCGCATGCATACACGCCAGCGCAGCCTGAGCCGCCTCTGCCGCGCAGATCACAATCATCTTGCCCTCATTGGCGATGTAGAGCGGGTCCAGCCCCAGTAACTCGCAGGCAGCCTCCACCTGCGGCAGCACCGGGATGCAGGTCTCATCGAGCAGCATGCCCACCTTGCTTTGCCGCGTGATCTCGTTGAGCGTGGTGGCCAGTCCGCCGCGGGTCGGGTCGCGCAGCACATGCACACTGCCCGCTGGCAGCGCCGCTAGCAAATCTGCCACCAGACCGTGTAGCGACGCAGTGTCGGACTCGATCGTGGTTTCAAAATCCAGCGATTCGCGGCTGGAGAGAACGGCCACGCCATGTTCGCCGAGCGTGCCAGATACCAGCACCACATCGCCTGCACGGGCTTGGTCGCCGCTGATGTGCACACCCGCCGCCACTATGCCGACGCCAGTGGTGCTAATGAACACACCGTCGCCCTTGCCTTGCTCCACCACCTTGGTATCGCCAGTGACGATGGGTACGCCGGCCTCACTGGCGGCAGCGCCCATGCTATTGGCAATGCGTTGCAGGTCAATCAGCGGATAGCCTTCTTCCAGAATAAAACTGGCCGACAGATACAGGGGGCGTGCGCCCTGCATCGCCACATCGTTGAGCGTGCCGTGGACCGCCAGGCAACCCAGATCACCGCCGGGGAAGAAGATGGGTGAGACCACATGGGCATCGGTTGCCATGACCAAACGGGCGCCATGCAACAACTCCGGTGGTAGTGTCAACGTTGCGCCATCATTACCCTGGCGCAGATACTCGTTGTCAAAGGCGCGCAAAAAAATTTCTTCAATCAGTTGCGCGCTGGCACGGCCGCCCGCACCATGGTTCATGTCGACACGCCCGTTTTTGATGTCAAGCGGGCGAATGTATTTGGGTTTTGTGCTCATGCCTCCACCACCGCAATATCGCGAAAACGGCCGTAGGAATAGTGCGCTGCACAGGCACCTTCGCTTGAGACCATGCACGAGCCCATGGGTGACTCGGGCGTACACACCGTGCCAAACAGCTTGCAGTCGGTTGGTCGCTTCACGCCGCGCAGAATGGCACCGCAATCGCATTGCTTGTGATCCGGTACCTGGCTGTAGTGCAGGTCGAATTTACGCTCGGCATCCCACTGCGCGTACTCGGGGCGGATCCTGAGGGCGCTGTTGGGCACTTCGCCCAGACCGCGCCACTCAAAACTCTCTCGCATTTCCAGAACATCGGCCACCACTTTGATAGCTGCGGCATTGCCATCGCGCGTAACAGCGCGGGTGAATTCGTTCTCCACCACAGCCCTGCCTTCGTTGATCTGACGCACCAGCATCAGGATGGCCTGCATCACGTCCAAAGGCTCAAAGCCTGCGATCACCACCGGCTTTTGGTACTGCTCAGCAAAGCCCTCGTAGGGCCGCGAACCGATGAGGATGCTCACATGTGCAGGTCCGACAAAACCGTCCAGCGGCACGGTATGCCAATCCTTCACCTCGGGCGATTCGAGGATGTGCGTGATAGCCGCCGGCGTGAGCACATGACAGCACAGCACGCTGAAATTCAGCAGGGCTTCTCGTTGCGCGGTCTGCAGCGCCAGCGCGGTGGGCGGCGTGGTGGTCTCGAAGCCGATAGCAAAAAACACCACCTCGCGCTGGGGGTTGTCGCGCGCAATCTTCAGCGCGTCGTTGACCGAATAGACCATGCGAATATCGGCACCCCGCGCCTTGGCCTTCATCATCGACAAGTCGCCCGAGGCCGGCACGCGCATGGTGTCGGCATAGGTGGTGACGATGACGTCACGCTTCAGCGCCAAATCGATCGCCTGGTCGATGCGGCCTATCGGCAGCACGCAAACGGGGCAACCGGGGCCGTGCACCATGCGCACGTTTTTCGGCAACAACTCGGTCACGCCATAGCGCGAGATGGCATGGGTGTGGCCACCACAAAACTCCATGAAGCTGTAGTTGCGTGCCGGGTCGGCTTCGGCAGCAATTCGTGCGGCGATTTGCTGACCCAACTTACCATCGCGGTATTCGTCGATGTATTTCATGCCTGTCCTTCAGCCGTGCTGGCGTCCAACTCGGCAAACAGCTCCAGCGTGAGCCGTGCCTCTTCCGGGTCCACCATGCCAATGGCATGGCCTACATGCACGATGACATAGTCTTCGAGTTGCGCCTCAGGTACCAGGGCGATAGAGATGGTCTTTCGGACACCACCCAAATCGACAGTGGCCTCCAGGCCGTTAAGGGCCACAACACGGGCCGGTATGGCTAGACACATAGGGAATTCCTTGTTGAATGTTCGTTGTGTTTTTCGGTCCGCTCAGCATGCAATGTCTGCGCGGCGACCCACGCCTGACCCAGGGCCAGACCGGCATCACCAAAAGCGCTTTCACGGGGCATGAGTACACAGAGCCCTGCTTGTGTGAGTGCGTCTTGCATGCGGGTGCGCAGAATACGATTAAAAAAGCAACCGCCGCTGAAAGCGATGGCGCTGATCTGGTGTTGCTGTGCGGCCTTGATCGCGCAACGTGCGAGAGCATCTGCCAATGCCTCATGGAATAGGGCGGCGGCCAGACCTTGAATAGAACTGTAGTTGGATGCGTCGGGTCTGGTACTGACCATCAAGGATACAAGGCGGCGCAGCAGCATATTCAGATCAAGACCCGCAGCGATGAGTTCTTCATCCAGCACCGGTGCCGCGTTTTCGCCCAGCCAATCGGCTGCGAGCCGTTCCAATGCAATGGCAGCTTGTGCTTCTTCGCACTGCCACCAGCAGACACCGAGCAACCCGGCCACCGCATCAAACCAGCGCCCGGCACTGGTAGTGCTGGGGCAATTCAGACCGCGCTGCAGCATGTTGCCTATGCCTTTGAGGCTGACAGGCGGCACCGGTGCGAGTTTGCCCGCGCGCAGGTGAGTGCTGGCAGCAATACTCAGGATCTGATCGGACGAATGACCCAATCGATACAGTGCGGCGAGCGCCATACGCCAAGTTTCGCGTGCGGCCACATCACCGCCCGGCAAGAGAAGCGGCGGAAGGTGGGCAATGCGTTGAAAGCGGGCGTCCTGAACCAGAAGCAGTTCGCCACCCCAGGAAGTATGGTCAGCTCCCAACCCAACACCATCGAGCGCCCATCCCAGCAAAGCCTGGTCCGGTGCGTGTTGTGCCTGCACCTGAGCGATATGCGCATGGTGGTGTTGCACAGCAATGGCCGAAACACCCAGCTTTTGCGCCAGTTGCAGAGCCACATCGGTACTGAAAAAGTCGGGATGCAGATCGTGCGCCACCGCTTCAATCGGTCCGGTGGCCTGCTGTTGCAAGCGCGCGACCGATTCCAGCAAAGCGTTTCGCGCCTGCGGTGTTGCCAGGTCGCCATGCAGGGGCGACATCCAGACCGCGTCTCCCTCCAACAAGCAGGCCGTGTTTTTCAGCCAAGCGCCACACGCCAGCACCCGCGCCGGCGCAGCGACTGGAAGTTGCTGGCGGACAAGGGGCAGAGTCACACTAGTGCCTTCTTTGTCATTTGTCTCGCGGCATTTATGCCTCGGTGCCCAAAACCCAGTCCAGCCATGCATCCATGCCCTGTCCTGTTTGGGCGGATACCAGCAGCACACGAATGCCGGGGTTCACGCGGCGGGCATAGTCGATGCACTTCACCACATCAAAGTGCAAATGCGGTAACAGGTCCACCTTGTTGAGCAGCATCAAGTTGGCTGCGGCGAACATATCCGGGTATTTCAGCGGTTTATCCTCACCTTCGGTGACTGAAAGAATGACAACTTTGGCATCCTCGCCCAGGTCCCACATCGCCGGACACACCAGGTTGCCAACGTTCTCGATGAACAGAATCGCCTTGGCCGCGTGTTCATGAGTGTGAATGTGACCAGCATTGTGCGAGTGGCCGTGCGTGTGTTCATGGCCATGGTCATGCGAATGGGCGTGCGCATGGTCGTGGTCATGCGTATGTGCGACGGAATGCAAGTCCAGTTGCCCAAAGGCGCGCGCCACCATGGGCGCATCCAGATGGCAGCCCTTGCCGGTATTGACCTGAATCGCCGGGGCACCCGTGGCGCGGATGCGGTCGGCGTCGAAACTGGTCTGCTGGTCTCCTTCGATCACGGCAACGGGCAAATCTGGCAGGCGCTTGCGCAGCGCCACAATACTGGCACACAGCAGCGTGGTCTTGCCGGAGCCGGGGCTGGACACCAGATTAAAAGCACTGACCCCGTGCGATGCAAAGTGGGCCCTATTCTGCTGCGCGACTTCTTTGTTGGCACCCAGCACGTCGACTTCTATTTGAATGGCACGTTCCTGGCTCATGCCAGGCACCGAAACCCCGGCTGAACCTGCGCCAAAGTGCAGATCTCCAGTGTGGGGGTGTACCTGGGGTTCTGTCGGGTCCGCTCCGGTGGCAGGATTGCCGCAGCCGCATACAACGCACATAAATTTCTCCTGTTGAACTACCGATTTTGATCGAAGTGGCAGGGTCAGACCACCCGCATGTCTACAACCTTGAGTTCGGTTCCCCCGGTGGCTTGCAATTGCGCGCCTTCGCAAAGCGGGCAAAGGTCCAGCCGCGAGAAGATGGGAACACTTTTGCAGCATTGCATACACCAGGCCGCGCCGGGCAGTTCGTCAATTTCGATCACTGCGTCGGCCAGGCAGGTGCCGGGTGCCAACGACTCCAACGCAAAGCGCAATGCGGAAAGTTCCACGCCCGCTAACGCACCCGCTTGCAGGCGCAATTGGGTAACCCGTTCAAAGGGGTCGCGTGCACGGGCCTGCTCGACCACCTGCAGAATACCGCCGGCAAGGCTAACCTCATGCATGGGAAGGCTCCTGCGGTGGCAAAGCAACTACGCTGCATTCAACGCAAGGGTCAAAGGCGGCCGACAGAGTCTGCGCCGCAACAGTATCGTGCGCATGGCATGAGGACAAGACTTGAGCCAGAGCGCCTTGCGGGTGAAAGTTCCATTCTGTAGGTGCGAGCACACGGTATTGTGCAACCGCGCCATGGCTATCCAGCTGGACCCAGTGAAATAACAAGCCGCGGGCCATTTCGCACCAGGCTATGGCCTCCCCATGTCCCAAGACCTGTGCACCACTGCTGAGTAGCGGGTCCTGGGTAGCGTCATCCTTCAGCGCAGGTGCTGCGGCGATGTCCAGAAGCTCCTGCCAGCGCGCAGCCAGCCGCGCCTCGGTGCTGACCAGATTGGAAGCCGGTGTTTCGCGGGCGTGGCGCAACCGTGTCCAAGGGCCCGTTTCGGCGCAAGCGCCTTGCCATTGCGGAGTCTGTGTAAAACCGGGAACTGTGGCTATAGCTTCACCCAAGCAACGCAGATGGTGCTGCTGGGCTACGGCATCGTCGTTCAGCACATGGAGTGTTCGCAAGGGCACCGCCAGATTCTTGCCGCGCGCAGACCAGCGCGCCAAGCATTGCCGCGCAAAAGACGCATTCGCTTCCAACCAGGTGTTCAGGGCCGAAAGATCTGCCCAGGATTGGTGCACAGACGGCTGCGCCGTACCTGCCATGGATACCGGGCAGGTACGCAGCCACTCCATGGCCGCCAATTGCAGCGAAGGATCGTTCAGGCGCAAAGGCCATTCCAGCGCGATGGATCGCAGATGATCACGTGCCGTTTCCCAGCGCAAAAGGGCCAGAGGCAATGGCTGCGGCTTCACTTCTTGCGTGTCAGCAGGCCATGCTGCGGCAAAAGCCAAAGCACTAGCGCGCTGGTGGGCATGGGCGCAAAGGGTAAAAACATGGCAAAGGCGCGCTTGGGTGGCGGCAAAGTGATGGCCCCTGAGCAACTGGCTTAAAAGGCCGGCACCAGCAATAGGGCGTGTACCGGTAATGGATTCACTCTGGCCAGGCTGCAAAACAAAATGGCCAGCCAATGCAGCTATGCCACGAAATGCAGTAGTCCCCGGCTCGCTCATGACGCTGTGCCTGTAGCAGGCCGACCCAGCAAAAATCCTCTTCGGCTCGGAACAGCAGGCGCACCAACTGAAAATGTGGCGGGTGTCGAGGGCTTTTGTAGTAGCTTGAGCACTTCCATAGCGGTAGCAATAGCTCCCGACTGGTCGGCAAACTCAAACATGGGGGAAAACAGCGAACAGGCTTCAAAGCCCCCTATCCCGTCTTCCCATGCAGCAAGGAAGTCAAATACCTGCCCCCCACAGGAATAGCTGCGCTTGCCGGACGGAAGATGTGCTGACGTGGCACTTTCAGGCAACAGTGGCAATCTCAATAAATTCATGAACCAAGGGGTGATCAGGATGCCCAGGAACACCTGCGCATCACCTTCTGCGATCAACTCAAATCCAATCGCCTGAACGCGCAACGCTGGATTCAATACTGGAACACCCCGCATGCGCGTGACAGCTATCTGATTGAAAACCTGTTCGAGATGATTCACTCTGGGCTGGACTTCAGCCATCATGTAAGCACCAAAAACTGCTCGGCTGCGCCATCACATTGCGGACAACGCCAGTGCGCGGGCAAGTCCTCAAAGGCTGTGCCGGGTGCAATCTGCCACTGTGCGTCGCCTTCGGCCGGGTCATAGACCCACCAGCAAATTTTGCATTCCAACCTGGCGTCTGCCGGCAGGCGCTTGCGATCACCCAGGTAACTGCCTTCAAATTGCTGACCGTTGATAGCGCTCATGCTCTGTGTTGTCGCCTTAGCTTTGATCGACCCATTCGATCACTTCCTGCAGTCGCTCCAGTGAGTCGAGCAGGTCCTCGGGTGCGGCACAGGCCACGTCGGGCATGTCGGTTACCTCCACCGCATTGAGGATCACCGTATCCTGTGAGTTGTAGTAGACCACACGCCAGGTGTGGGGTACACAGCAGTTGGTGATACGGCAATTGCCGTACCCACGCGAAAGAATCAACACTCTTCCAGTACCCAGACGCAGATCCATGTAGCCGATGTCATCCATGGTAATCGGTAGCAAGCTCAGATTCACCACATGCGGCAGCTGGCCGCTCTGCCAGCGCCGACGTTGGTCCTCCAACTCAAAAAGTACGCTAGGCGCATTGCTATTCATTGGAGAAATGCCGCTCGCCAGCGGCACATTCACGCCGGCGCTGCTATCTTCTTGGGCGCAATCGCGCAGAATGGCAGGTACTGCGCCTACTTCGATACAGTCACGCAGAGCTCCATCATCCCGCATTTCAATCACGCGCCAGACCCCTGCAAAAACAGACTCCTGGATTCGAACTGTGGGTGCTTGCCCCTCTAGACGTACCTGGGCACTGACCTCGCCCTCACCCAGAATCTGGTTAATGAGCGTGAGGTCGGGAGCAGACAGTGTGGACAGATTGATGCTTAGCGTCCTCCCGAACGCGGCGCCTTGTTCGGTGACCTGCTGCAGGGCGGTCAGAACGGTCTTCAACAAGGTTTTGACAGACTCATGGCCAGCAATTTCCTCGGGCTCGGGCAACAGCGGGGCCCGGTAGGTTGCCATGTCCTTGGGCATCGAGAGGTAGTCCAGCGCCTCGTCTTCCTGGTGCGCGCCCATGCCGAGCTCTGCGATTACGGGAATAGGGAAGGGCTTGTTGCCGTGCGTAAAGTTCATGGAATTCTCGCGTTCTGGTCAGAGGCAAATTCAGAGTAAATCAATGGCAAGCGGGGCCGTTGGCGGTGCTGCTCACGACCGGAATACCAACCGTGGGCGCGCGACCCACAGGCGTGTCCAGGGACTGCGCCATGAGATTCAGGTAGTCGCTCCAGTCGTGCATGCCGCTGAGGGTGGTGACGTACTGGCCATCCCGGAAAAACATTAATGTAGGCCAGCGGTTGGAGCCGAACGTTAGGGCCAAGGCCTGCGCATCTTCGGGCACGGCCACAGCGATAGAAAAGGGCTTACCTGAAAACTGGCTGGCCTTTTGCAACTCGGGCAGCACCACGGCCACATCCAGTGACTCAGGAAAGCGTGCCGGATCACCGGCAAACAACAGCACGTTGTCACCGCCCTGACTGGCGCGCCAGTGTGCAATGTTGTCGCTATCCACCCATTGGCCGTGGCGTGCGACCAGTTGAGCCAGCAGGGGATGGGCTTCTACAACAGTGACGGTATCGTTGGCGCTCATGGTGTTCTCCAGAATTTTTAAGGGTCAGGCCTGGCCGGTCAAGCGCTGCAGGTCTGCGGCGCTCATGGACGAGGGCAAGCGGAATCCCGCCGCGGTATCGCCGGTGGTCAGCGCACCGTTCATTACATCCTGCAGCAGGTCTAGCGTGGCGTTTACCTCCAGTGCACGCTCCGGACTGATGATTTCGCGTGCATCGTCAATAAACGCCAGAAGCCAATCGCCAACCATGCATTCACCTACCAGCGTGGTTCGGATGCGCCGCGTTTCGCCACGGCCATGCACCTGGGCGAAGCCCGTCTCCAAGGCCAACACCTGCATGGGAATGCCTATACACATCTCAAGCTGCCTTAGGAATAAACCGGTCATCGCCGATGCGGCAGGCCTGCTCGGCGCTGGGGCGCTCACTTTCATAGCGGTCCAGTGTCAGCATGGCACCAGTCAGTGTGGCGTCTTCGGGCAGCGGTGCATCACGCTGCGAAGGCTCTACTCCCCAGCTGCGCAAGCGCTGCAGGCCCATGGCGAGGGCGTCGTGCATGGCCTGACGGACAACGGGGCGCAAGCTGCCGCCGTAGTCGTCCAGTTCTTCGGGCTGGCAGCCGATCAGCACTACTTGCTCGGGGTAATGGCCAGTGAGTTGGGCTACGCACAGCACCTCCTGAAAACCGGTCTGGTGCAGGCTCATTTTCTTGGCGCCCATAAACCGCGGCACATCCTCGTTCTCAATCACTTTAAGCGTGCCGGGTTGCAATCCGTAGTCGATGGCATCAAAGATTAGCAGTTTGGTCGCCGATTGCACGTTGTGCAGCAGGTACAAGCCCTGGGTGCCTCCGTCCATCAATTCCACGAAGGGCGCAAATTGCCAGTTCCTTTGCAGCGTCTCGACACAACGCACGCCAAAACCCTCGTCGGCCCACAGTACATTGCCGATGCCCAGGACCAGAATGTGTTCGCTGCCTTTTCTGTCACCAGAGGGGTGGCAGGTCGGTTCGGCCGTAGAAGTGCTCATTGGTAGTGCGTCACAGTCCTAGGTGTGGAGGTTGGGCATCGCAGTGGCGATGCTGCCAAGGAAAGTCGAATGGCGCAGGTTGCGCCAGGCCTGAAAACAGTCCCAATTGGACTGCAGCGAAAGCCAGAAATCGGCGCGAACACCAAACGCCATGGCACAGCGGATAGCGGTGTCGGGCGACATGGCACGCTGGCCAAGCGCCAATTCATGCATCCGCCTGCGCGACACACCCAACAGGCGTGCCGCCCGGCTTTGCGAGATCGCCAAGGGCCGCAGGTAATGCTGCACAAGGAAGCGACCCGGGTGGGTCGGCTGGCGGGTGGGCACGCCAACAGGCGCACGCAATGTGCCGGGCAGCATCACAGTCTTCAATCCTTGAAAGTTCGCTCGCCAGAGATCATGGTGCTGACTACGCTCTGGCGACCCATGATGTCCTCACGTATGGCAGCGTACACATGGGCAATCACAAAAGTGATGATCACCCACATGCCAAGATGGTGCCAGGTGTGTACGTCCTGCGACTGACCCATCAGCGGTATCACCCAGCCAAACAGCCGCTCAGCCCAGGAACCCATCTGGGTGCCCTCGCCATACATGGCAAATCCCGTGAACACCATGAAAACGGAGGTAAACAAAAACACAAAAAACATTGCAAAGCGTGCCAACGGGTTGTGCCCCACATAGGGCCCTGGACGTGGGCCCACAAATGCGTACCACTTGAACATCGCCCCCATCTCGCGCCAATAGTTGGGGTCCGAGAGCGGTACGCTAAACAATTCGCGTGCATGGCTATTGCCCACAAATGCCCAGTAGACACGCCCCAGCAAGCCGATGGCAAATACGTACGCCGATGCGAAATGGGTAAATCGGATGTAGCCCATCAGAAAATGACTGCTGGCCTCACCGGGCATGGTCGGCAAGGGTGATCCAATCAAGTAGCCCGTAACACAGAGCACCGTAATGGCCAGGGCATTGGTCCAGTGCCAGATGCGTACCGGTGCCTCGTAGACATAGATGGAACGCACCGAGCTACTGCGGGACAGCTCAGCTTCCTCAGCCGGGATGGCGGCATGCAGTGCGTCGGTCGTTGCGCTGCTATGGGTGGTGTTCATAGATTCTCCAAAGAGAGGGATGGTCAATACCAGACGCTTTAGAGAGCCGCAGCCAGATAAATCCCAGCGCCACTCAAAAGGCTGCCTGTGCCGATCAGTACCCAGGGCGCTTGGCGGGCCAAGTAGCTGCGCACTAGCAATCCGATTGCTACTCCACTGACGTGCAGAACGGCAGTAGTTGCCAGAAAGCCGATGGCATAGGCGGCAAAGCCGTTGGCTGGAGTTTCTGCACCATGTGCAATGCCATGCAGCGATGCCGCCAGAGCCACTAGGCCCAGCCCCAAGGCAGCGGGCATGTGCATTCGCACCATCACCAGCAGAAGACCGAACATCGCGACACTGAGGGCAAGCAGCAGTTCGAGAAAGGGCACGGTCATGCCCATCACCCCGAGCGCAGCACTCACCATCAGTGCTGCCATGAATGCCATAGGCCCCCACCACACCTTGCCTGCGGGAAGTGCCGACACCGACCAGAGCCCTACCGCCAGCATGGCCAACAAATGGTCGGATCCCAGTGGATGCACCAGTCCCTCGAAAAGGCTGGTGGTGCCATGGCCGGTATGGGCTTGGGCCGCGCCCATGGTTGCCAGAAGACTAATAAGTACGCAAGTACGAAGAGAGGTTTGAGACGGGAAGCGCATGGAGTTCTCCAGTGAATGGATGGCGATTTATTGATTTAGCGCACTGTGACGTTGGCCATCTCCTGACCATCCGGGCTCATAACATGGGTAGAGCAAGCCAGGCAGGGGTCGAAGGAATGGAGAGTGCGGAGGATTTCCAGGGGTTGTTCCGGGTTGACCATCGGTGTATTCAGGAGGCTGGCTTCAAAGGCGCCAATTTGCCCCTTGTGGTCGCGCGGACTGCCATTCCAGGTAGTCGGCACCACGCATTGGTAGTTCTCAATCTTGCCGTCCTTGATCTTGATCCAGTGCGCCAGCGCACCCCGTGGAGCCGCTGTGGTGCCCACTCCCTTTGCTTCCTTGGGCCAGGAAGCCGGGTCCCACTTCTCCACGTTGGCGGTAGCGGTATCGCCCGCCTTGATATTGGCAACGAGTTCGTTGTAATCGTCCACCAGCATCTCGGCACAGTACTGGCCCTCAAGACAGCGCGCCAAGGTTCGGCCAATGGTGCTGGGCAGAACTTGCTTGAGTGTGAATTGTGTTTCGGGCAGACCCAGTGCCTTGGGGATGCCCTTGTTGACCATCATGGCCGAAAACTCTAGCTGCTCTTTGGGGCGCTGTGCATACTTGTTTCCCTTGAGAGCGTGGGCGTAGGCCAGGATGTAGCGTGACAACGGCCCCACTTCCATGGCATGACCGCGCCAGCGCGGCGCCTTGATCCAAGAGTACTTTGCGCTCTCATCGATCTCCTGAATGTTGGTGCGCGTTCCCTTGGTCTTGTCGCCCAGTTTGTAGTGGGGCTCGGTCACGCCGTCCCAGGGGTGCAAGCCTTTGGTGTCGTCAGCGTACTTGTACCAACTGTGTGTGACAAACTCCTGGATCTGCTCAGGGTCGCGCGGATCGACAGCGTGGATTTCGTCCCACTTTCCGTTGATGATGGCGCCGCCTGGCAGCTGGTCGGTACTCTTGTCATAGTTGACCTTGGAGTAGGTGCCGTAATCCATCACATTGGTGGCTGCCAGACCACCACCATGCAGCCAGCCCGCATGTTTGTAGAGCGTGCCGATGGCCAGTACGTCGGGCAAGTACACGTTCTTGACGAACTCGTTCATCTCGTCAATGCGGGCCTTGATGAAGTTCAAACGTTCCATATTGATGGGCGCCCCTGCAGCGCCATTGCCATCGATATTGATGGCGCAGGGCATACCGCCCACCAGAAAGTTGGGGTGCGGATTTTTCCCGCCAATGATGGTGTGCACCTTGACCCAGTCCTTCTGCAGGTCTAGCGCCTCCAGATAGTGAGCCACGGCCATCAAGTTGGCCTCGGCAGGCAACACATAGGCCTTGGAGCCCCAGTAACCATTGGAGAATGGCCCCAACTGGCCACTTTCCACAAACTTCTTGAGTCGGGTCTGAATGTCACGGAAGTAGCCCGGCGACGACATCGGGTGACTCGGGGACACCAGTTGCTGTAACTCGGAGGTTTTCTTAGGGTCTGCTTTCAAAGAGGACACCACATCCACCCAGTCCAGCGCGTGCAGGTGATAGAAGTGAACCACGTGGTCATGCACCTGCAGGGTTTTGTCGAAAATTTCACGCAGGATGTGGGCATTTTTGGGAATCTTGATGCCCAGAGCATCTTCCACCGCGCGCACCGAGGTCAGCGCATGGGTTCCGGTACAAACACCGCAAATGCGCTCCACAAAGGCCCAGGCATCGCGCGGGTCACGTCCACGCAGAATGACTTCAAGTCCGCGCCACATGGTACCGGTGGAAACGGCATTGCGAATGACGTTGTTTTTGTCGACGTTGACCTCACAGCGCATATGACCTTCAATGCGCGTCACCGGGTCCACCACAATGCGGCGCCCGCTGTTGTCCAGGTTGAATCCTTGGGTTTCGTAAGCCATGGTTTTTTCCTCTGTGCCGCTCAGGCTTTGGTGGTGTCGGTGCGACCGGTGGAGGCGCGCGCAATAGCGGATGCCGCAGCGTGCGCCACAACGGCGGCGCCTACTGCGCCAGCCACTGCTCCGCCAATGCGATCTGCATTGGCCTCCACGCCGAACTGATGGATGTCGGTCAATCGCTCGTAGAAGGAGCCCTTGTCCCAGAACCCGTCTTCCGAGCAACCAATGCAGCCGTGGCCCGCTTTGATGGGGAAACTGGTGCCCTCGTTCCACATAACCGTAGAGCAGGCGTTGTAGGTGGTCGGTCCCTTGCAGCCCACTTTGTAGAGGCAATACCCCTTGCGTGCCGACTCGTCATCAAAAGCTTCTACAAACTGGCCCGCATCGAAGTGCGGCCTGCGGTAGCACTTATCGTGGATGCGCTGGCTGTAAAACATTTTTGGACGTCCCTGGCGATCGAGCTCGGGGATCTTGTCAAAGGTCAGCATGTAGGTGATAACACCAGTCATGACTTCTGCGATTGGCGGGCAACCTGGTACCTTGATGATAGGTTTGTCGGTAATCACCTTGTGGATGGGGGTAGCCTGGGTCGGATTGGGCTTGGCCGCCTGCACGCAACCCCACGAAGCGCAAGAGCCCCAGGCAATCACTGCTTTGGCATCCTTGGCTACCCGTTTTAGCTTGTCAATAAACGGCTTACCGGACTGGATGCAGAACATGCCGTCTTCGTTCAGCGGCGGATTACCCTCAACCGCGAGAATGTAGTTACCCTTGTACTTCGTCATGATTTCCTCGAGGATTGCCTCGGCTTGGTGGCCCGCCGCTGCCATCAGCGTATCGTCATAGTCCAGCGAAATCATGGATAGCACCACATCCTTAGCCAGCGGATGGGCTGACCGGATGAAGCTCTCAGAGCAGCAGGTGCATTCCAAACCATGGAGCCACAGCACCGGCGTGCGCGGCTTGGTCTCCATGGCGTGGGCAATCTGCGGCACAAAAGAAGGTGCCAGTCCCAGGGAGGTGGCGGTTAGCGAGCAGTACTTGAGCAAACTGCGCCGCGATATCCCCTGACGGCGCATGACCTCGTAAAACGTCTCCATGGTGGCTGACTCCAAAGTTGTGAGTTGACCCAGCTATGAAACAACTTTCAGGCCATCTTGAGTCACACTAGGGAAACTACGGGGTAGGCCATGCAAGGCCTTGATTCATATGGCTTATTTCCGTACCTATGCAGAGGAAACAGAATCCGCGCAATTGGGATGCAAAGAAACTTTCCACCAGACCAACCAATTCGGAAAGTTGCTTTTGCCGGTACGTACTGCCATTTGCCAGTTCTCCGTGCAGGGCAGATGCAGATCGCGGAGGCGGTAGACTGATCAATCATTGCAATGTTTGGCGATTCCCAACGGTCATGACCACTTTTTCAGCCCCCACCAGCGCAGACTTCCTCATCATCGGAGCCGGCATTGCCGGTGCGTCGCTGGCTTACTGGTTGGCTCCGCATGGCCGCGTGGTGTTGCTGGAGCGCGAGGCCCAGCCCGGCTACCACTCGACTGGCCGCTCCGCCGCTCTTTATATGGCTAGCTACGGCTCGCCCCAGGTGCGCGCCCTCACGCGGGCCAGTCTGGCGTTTCTGTCAAACCCTCCGCCCGGCTTTACCGACGTCCCACTACTCAAACCCAGGGGTGCCATGATGGTGGCAACGGCTGATCAAATGGACGCCCTCTCGGCCCACTGGAACATGCTGCATCGCTTGGACCCCAAGGCCAGAAGGCTCACCGGGCAAGAGGCATGCGGCATGGTGCCTGTTTTGCGACACGATCAGGTGCAAGCGGCGGTCTATGAACCCGATGCCTTCGACATGGACGTGGATGCCATTCACTCGGGTTTTCTGCGGGGCACCAAACGCGCGGGGGGACAACTGGTCTGCAATGCCGAGGTGCGCGCACTAAAGCGCAGCCACGATGCCTGGCAAGTGACCACAGATAACGCACGGTGGTCTGCTCCCGTACTCATCAATGCCGCCGGAGCCTGGGCCGACGTGGTGGGCCAGATGGCGGGAGCACAGCACATCGGCCTGGTACCGAAGCGCCGCTCGGCGTTCATCTTTCAGCCCCCTGCTGACCAGACTTTTGGCCATTGGCCCATGGTGATTAGTGCCGCAGAAGACTGGTATTTCAAGCCCGATGCCGGCATGCTTCTTGGGTCACCAGCCAATGTGGATCCGGTCGAACCACAAGACATTCAGCCCGAGGAACTCGACATTGCCATGGGCATCCACCGCATCATGGAGATGACCACGCTGGAAATCCGGCGCCCCACCCGCACCTGGGCCGGCCTGAGATCCTTTGTGGCGGACTCCAGCCTGGTGGGAGGATTTGATACACAGGTACCGGGCTTTTTTTGGGTGGCAGGCCAGGGCGGTTACGGCATTCAGACCTGTGCGGCCATGGGTGAAGCGTGTGCGGCTCTGGTAAGAGACAAGCCCCTTGCGGAGAGCCTTCTAAGTGAAGGCCTGACTGCGCAAATGCTGGCGCCCGAGCGATTAATATAGGTTCATAAGTTTCAAGGATGACAATGGCCACCCACCAGGAACAGCGGGAACCCAATGAAGACGGTCTCCAGCCGGCCACACATGAAGTGCAAGCCAAGGAGCTTCATACCGCCTTGCGGCGCCTGGAGGCCATCCAGAAG
>CAJBMJ010000046.1 GCA_903954045.1 uncultured beta proteobacterium
AGGGTCAACGTACGGTCAAACGGCCCCTGCGCTGCTGCGCCATTGCCGCCAAGTTCAAATGAGCGCTGCCAATGGTCCGATTCCTGCTCGGCCCGTTGACTCAAGAATTCATCGAACTGAGCTTGCACCGCTTCTGCAAATGCTTCGAGCCCTTCAACATCAGCGATCGACTTTCCTACGTAACTGACGAGTGAAACATTAAGAATCCTGTCCGCGCCTGGATTAGAGGACCGGATGAAGCCTTGTGCGTCCATCACGATAACGCCAGCGGTCAGGTTGTCTAAGATGGTTTGGAGGTTAGCTCGCGCCGCATCGACCTGCTCCATGCTCAGCTGCACCGCGTGTCGGGCGTCGGCCACCTGTTCCGTCATGGATGCGAAGGCACGTGTCAGCCCCACCAGTTCATCATTACCTTGCATTGCAAGCTTGGGCGTCAGGTCGCCAGCGGCCACTTGACTGACGCCCTCGGCCAGCGTCAGCAGAGGGCGGGCAATTTGATCCCCCAGAATGACCGCCAACAAGACAGCGCCGAACACCGCAAGAAACAGACTCAAGGTGAGTGTTCCGATGTACATGCGCTTTAATCCTTCACGACCCAATGCGCGCTCCTGATACTCACGGTTTGCACGATCCACTGCCAGTGCATTCGCAACTAGGTTGGGGGGTAACGCACGCGTGACCATAATAAATCGGAGCTCAGGCGCAAGTCCTAGGGCCGAACTGGAAATTGGTACCAGCACCTTGACACGTGCACCGTCCAAATTGGCAGGTTCCGCATCGTCCAAGCCCTCGATCCACGACAACGATCGCTCCGACTTGGCTGCGCGAAACTGTGCTGGTGCAGGCCTGTCGGGCGCCAACTGGAAACCGGACTGGCCGGCGCTGGCGAGCAATTTTCCAGCTGCACTCCACAACGTGACATCGTTTGCGCCCAACTGCTCTACCAGTCGGTCCAGCAGCATACCGACTGCCGGCTCTGCAGTTTCTGCAATTTGCGCGGCTGATACCTTTGCTTTACCTGCCAAGTCATTGGACAAAGTGTCGAGCGTTACGCGCCCCAGATTCAAGCCCGCCTCCAAGGCTCCCTCGACCTTCACATCGAACCACGTTTCAATGGACCGCGAAACAAATTGGTAAGACACCACGTAAATAAGCATACCGGGCGCCAATCCTACCAGTGCAAAGATGGTAGCCAGCTTGACCAGCAACCGACTGCCGAAACGCCCTTCCCGCAATCGCACGGTAAGGCGATAGCCCACCCAGATGATCGATCCAAAGAGAGCAGACGCCACAACGACGTTAACAACAAACAGGCGCGCGTAATTACGCTCGTACATTTCCCGGTTGTTGGTGGCTTCCATCAGCAGGTAAAGCAATCCCAGTCCGATAACGACCATCGCCAATGCTCCGCTAGCAAGGGTCAAACGCATCGCACGCGACTTCTGCCTCGTTCGATCGAATTGCCTCACGCCGATATTCGGATTCATTTTGGTGCGGAAATCGCCAACACCGAACTCGTTGCAGCGGCTATGTCCCACTCAGACTGCCCCAGGGCGCCGATCTGAAAAGGACGAGGCAACTGATTCAAGTCCAGACGAAAACGAAAATCGACTTTGTACTTTTGACTGGTGTCAAGTTCAGTTACGTCGGCTATCTTCCACCTGGAAATCCGCTTGATCGCAGAGAGCACAGCGGGCAAGGTGTCAAAGCTCTGGTTCAACGCTAGCCCCACACCATTGTCCCGTCCTGCACCGGCGGTAACGTTGAGACGCCAGCGCCGGGTCAGCGGCTGATAGGCCAGGCGCATGTGGCGCTCGACGGAACTGATTTTTTTGTCATACCAGTACCAACGCTCCCGCATCACGTCCGCTTCAATCACAAAAAATAGAGGAATGCCCTTCAACAATGCATCTTCCACGGCTACGGGAAGTTCAAACCCCATCTGCGCCGAGATGATGACCTCTTCGTCAACGCGCTCAACCTGGAACTGCACGATTTCCGTAACGTTCTGGGCGTGTCCAATACTTGCAAACAGCACCAGCATCAGGGCGGCAAGGGCATTCCTGGCCCGTTCAAACCATACGTTTTTGCAACAACGCGTAATAAAAGCCATCATAATCACAAGGGTGATTGTCCGGGACGCCCTCGCATAATGCGCCATTTTGGGGAATTAAATGCCCCACAGAGGGCAGCAAAATGGCATCGGTGTTGTGTGTGAGAAACGTTTGCACTTGACCGCTGCCCTCGGCGAGAAACAAGGAACAAGTGCAATACACCATCCGTCCGCCCGGTCGCAGCAGTCTCCAAAGCGAGTTGAGCATTTTTTTCTGCAATTCGGCGAGTTGGGCGATATCGGATTCGCGTCGCAACCACCGCACATCAGGATGGCGACGCACAATGCCCGAGGCCGTGCAGGGTGCGTCCAGCAAAATTGCATCAAACAATTGTCCGTCCCACCAGCCTTGCGGGCGCGCTGCATCACCCGTCAAGACACTGGCCGCAAGCCCCAGCCTGGCAAGATTCTCATGAATACGTTTGGTACGATGGGCATCAATTTCGAGTGCAACAACCGGACTATCCGTTAACTCCAGCAAGTGTCCGGTCTTGCCGCCTGGAGCAGCGCAAGCGTCAAGAATGCGCAGGTTGCCTAGCTGCGCTAACCCGTCCAGCAGAAGCGGGGCAGCCATTTGGGCAGCCGCGTCCTGCACAGAAACTGATCCCACAACAAAACCTGGCAATTTCTGAACAGAGACGGGGCGCTCCAGCACAAGGGCGCCGCCAATGGTCGCGCGGGCCGCGATTCCTGAACCAGCTAGAAGCGACAGGTAGTCCGCCAGCTTGGTTTTTCGGATATTGATGCGTAAAGTCATCGGCGCATGACTATTGGCGGCCTGAAGGATGACGCGCCAATCCTGCGGATGGTCATTTTGCAGCCGCTTGATCCACCAGAGCGGATGATTCCACAACGCTACCGGATCATCGTCTGTACTGGCCACCAGGGCGTCGCGTTCCCGCAAAAATCGCCTCAAACATGCATTCAAAAAATTGGCTTGCGCCTTGGTTGAGACACCGCGTTTAGCAGCCTCAACCGTCTGATTGACCAACGTAAACATATCGTAGGGCGCATCAGTGCCTTGCCAGGCCAGAGCCAAAGCCACACACAGCAGCGCGTCTGCCGGCGGCGGGGGCAGCTTGCTTGCCAATTTGGTGCGCAGCGCCTGCGCCCGACCAAGGTTCCTCCACACATGAAATGCAAGCGCCTGCACCCCTGCCCGTAGTTCAGATGGGATGCTTTCGATGGCAGCTGTTCCCGAAACACCTTCGCGCACCGCCATAACCACTGCGGCAGTGGCATTCAATTGCCGCCACAAAGGGACGGTTTCTTCACCAGATTTCATATCTTCCTTACAGCATGCCACCCGGCTTGAACCCCATCAGACCGACGATCCACCGTGCCGGGAACTGTGCCAACGCTTCGTTGTACTGGATCAATATCTGGTTGTAACCATTGCGCGAATTCTCCACCCGATACGTAACGGCATCCCATAGAACGTGCATGTCGTGTGGCAGAACAGGTCCGGCGAGGTCCGACGGAACCGCTTGCAAACTATCCCAGACCTGCCGCAATGCGGTCGTAGCCTGCGTCAAGCCCGCCATCGGCTCAATGGCCAGCGGCGTTGCACGGGCACCTTTCAAAGCATGATCAAGCACTTCAAGCGCGGACAGCACCGCCTCCCATTCCGGCTGAAGTTTGCCAGACCGCACAATGGTCACACCGTCCAGGCTAGTTTGAAACTTTTGCATCTGCCCAGCAACCAGGTCAGCGTATTCACGCAGATGTTTTTCAACCGATCCAAATGCGCTGAACCCTCGGGCCCGCATACGCATCAACCGGTTGTGCAAACCCACGCCCCAAAAGACGAGTAGCGCCAGCAAAGCCCACAGCAACAGCGAGTCGCTCATGTATCTCCTGCACGTACCTTCGCAAGGTTGCGTCGGACGTTGAAATAAAAAGGCCCCAAGCCCTCTTAGAATGGGCTTGGGGCGCTATGCTTAGAATAGCAAATCAACGCTAATCGGCGAGACCGCCCGCAACGGGATCCTCAGCAACGAGCTCGGCGTCGCCGGCCAGTTCAGCCGCTTCGGCGTCGGCGATTGCGCGGCGCTCTGCGTCATCCATGCTCTCGCGCACTTTTCGTGCTTCGTGGTATGCCAGGCCCGTGCCTGCAGGAATCAATCGACCCACAATCACGTTTTCCTTCAAGCCACGCAGTTCGTCGCGCTTGCCCATGATGGCAGCTTCGGTCAATACGCGTGTGGTTTCCTGGAAGGACGCCGCGCTGATGAAGCTGTCCGTGGACAGAGATGCCTTGGTGATGCCCAACAGCAAGTTGGTGAAAGCGACCGGAATCTTGCCTGCGGCACGCAGCGCATCATTGGTATTGAGCATTTCAGAGCGTTCAACCTGCTCCCCATTGATATAGCTAGAGTCGCCTGCGTTCTCGACCACCACACGGCGCAGCATCTGACGAACAATCACTTCGATATGCTTGTCG
>CAJBMJ010000047.1 GCA_903954045.1 uncultured beta proteobacterium
ATTCAGGCCAAAACCGTGGGGTACGAATTAATGTGTGCGTTGGCGGCCCGCGTTCCTGTGGAGGTGTCTTTGTGAAGTACGTTCCTATTCCCATTGCCATGCTGCAAGTGGGCCAACCCCTGCCGGTGGATGTGGTCAGCGATGCGGGGCAGTTGTTGCTGCGCAAAGGCCAGCCCATCTTGTCGGAGCAGCACCGTGAAAAGTTGCATGGCTTTAATGCCTCCACCAGGCCAGAGGACGCCATGGCTTGGCAGCGTGCCTACGAGCGCATGGTCCACAGCATGCTGCGTGAAGGTATCGACACCGACGTAATAGCCCGCGCGCCCATGCCCAGCGAAATTAAGGAGCTTGACTACCAAGTGGGGCAGGAGTTGCGCGGCAGTTGGGCCGATTTGCTGGAGGTCTTGCGCGGCATCCTCTACCAGGGCGGGCTGGCCATCAATCCGGTCACCCGGCTGGCCAGCATCGAGAAAAAGGCACTGGCCCTGCTACGCGAAGATCCCGACGACAGCCTGTTTCGTCTGTTTCAGGCGCTTACCGACGATTCTTTGGGTTACTGCGCCACCCACGCCCTACTGTGTCTGGCGGTATGTGAGCTGACATGCGAAAAGCTCGCTGTGCCGGAGTTTGACCGTGAGCCGCTGCGCCACGGCGCGTTGACCATGAACATTGGCATGGCCAGAGACCAGGACAGCATGACCCGCCAGGGCACCGACCTGACCGACTGGCAACGCAAGCTGGTGCACGATCACGGGCAACTCGGAGCGGACCTGCTGATGACCCTGGGTGTTGACGATGCGGACCATCTCGACATCGTGCGCTGGCACCATCATCCGGAAGCGCCCGAAGGCCTGCCGCGCAACCTCGCCAGCCGCCGTCTGCTGGCACTGGCCGACAGTTTTGTGGCGCGCACCGCTGCTCGCAAGACCAGGGCATCTCAATCGGTAGTGAAAGCAGTCAAAAGCATGGTCATGGGGGCTGAAGGGGATGCGTTAGGCGTGGGCTCGGCCATGGCCCAGGCGGTTGGCTTTTATCCACCAGGCACCTATGTGCGCCTGCTGCGCGGCGAAATAGCCGTGTCCGTGCAGCGCGGTGCGCGGGCCAACACGCCCTGGGTGATCGTCCTGGTGGACAAAGATGGCATGCCTACCGTGAAGTACCAGTGCCAAAGCACCTCCGAGCCAGCTCAGGCCATTTCGGGCCCGGTCAACTTCGAGACCATCAAGGTGGCGGTCAGCGCAGACAAGGTCAAGCGCGCCCGCGAACGCATTCCAAGTTAACGCAACAACCGCAACCAGACCACACTGGCGATACCTAGCAGCGTGGCTAGCGCCAGGTCTCTCAAGGCCAAAGCGTCAAAAACAAGCAGTTCCGCCAGCCAGGGCCAATAGAGTGCCAGCAAGGTCAAGGCTGTGGTGACGCCAGTCACCGTCCACAGTGTGCGTCGACCAGCCAAAAGCGCTTGACCCTCAGCGCCGGCGGCGCACCTGGGCCAGTCCAAACAAGCCCAGCAAGCCTGCCATCAAAATGGTGGCCCACTCAGATAAAGTAGGGATGGATTGCGCCGAGCCAGGCGCATTACCCGGGCCAGCAGGATCGGCGATTACACCGGTTGCTGGGTCTGCATCGCCCACACCGTTGTCCTGGATGGTGAAAGTAATGGTGTTGCCACTGACAGTTGCCGTGGTGAGCTGGTACCAGCTCACTGGGCTTGCAGGCGTTGGGTAGGGGCCGTACTTCCACAACGCCATATTGCCCACGGGGCCGGAGTATGTCATGCGCACCGTGGCTTGGCCGCCTGTGCATCCCAGCAGTTCAAAGTCCATCACCCCGTAAGGCAGGCTCACTCCGCCACCGGGACCACCCGCAGGAGGCACCACTGGGGCTGCCCTGCTGAAACTACAACCGGTGCCGCTGACAAGTTCCAGAGTTGTACTGGTGGTGCTGCCTGACGCCGTGGCGCCCGGTGCTGTGCAGGATGCCGGTGCACCACTGCCCAAACCCGCGCAACTCCAGCTATACCCACCAAGTGCGGCCGCAACGCTACCGGCGGTACCAGTCGTGCAAAGGTTCAGGCTTGGCGCGATGGATGCTGCCTGGCCCTGGGCAGAGCCGCACGCTCCGTTGGCGTTCACGCTGTAGGTGAATGAAGTGCCGCTAGCGCTGGTGCCGCCCGCTGTGGTCACCAACACACTGGCTGCTCCTGCTGAACCCGCAGGTGTTGTACAGGTGATCGAGGTCGCAGACACCACCGTCACCGAGGTGCATGCGTTGCCGCCAATCGTCACAGCGCTGGCACCCGTCAGATTGGTGCCGGTGATGGTCACGCTGGTGCCACCAGCTGTGCTGCCACTGGTTGGATTGATGCTGCCAACGGTGGGAGCAGGTATTGCCTGTGTGGTGATATCAGAACAAGTTACAGAAGACTTGTTGCCAGAGGCATCTTCTGCCATCAGGCAGATGGTGTAAGCCGTCGAAGCCGTCAAACCGGTGATGGCAAATGTCTTTGGCGTGGCCGCTGTCATTACAGCGTTGCCAGACTTGCCGCCGGGCACTGCACTGCTTGCGCTGTCCTGACCAGCCTTGACCTGCACTGCGGTGGGCGCTGCAGCGCTCGGGCCGGGCAAAACCACCCAGTAGCCAGTGGCTGCCTCATCAGAGGTTCCCAACAGATTGGCCGTCGTCTGCCCTGTGGCACTGGCGCTCACGGCGCTGGTCGTCGGTGGCGTGACGTCTGGCACCGCTTGTGTGGTGATCTCTGAGCAAGTCACAGAAGACTTGTTGCCAGAGGCATCTTCTGCCATCAGGCAGATGGTGTAGGCCGTCGAAGCCGTCAAACCGGTGATGGCAAAGGTCTTTGGCG
>CAJBMJ010000048.1 GCA_903954045.1 uncultured beta proteobacterium
CCACAAGATTGGTCTGACCAGCCGCGCCATGCAAATCAGCAGTCAGATTACAGAACCTGATTACGGGACTCTGCTGGACTACATGCGTTACGACTGCACCACGGGCAGTGTGCTGGATATTCCGGTAAATCGGTTTATTGCTCCACGCGTCGAGGTTGAATTGGCATTCGTGCTGAAGTCACCCTTGGTTGGCCCGGATGTCCAAATCGCTGATGTGATCGCAGCGACCGAGTACGTCACACCAGCTATCGAAATCATTGACTCGCGCATCGAGCAGTTTGATCGGCACACCAAGGGAATGCGCAAAGTTTTTGACACCATTAGCGACAACGCCGCCAATGCCGGGATAGTGCTTGGTGCCATGAAGGTCAGCCCAGTCAGTGTCGATTTACCTTGGTGCGGAGCCATCCTGCGCCAGAACGACGTTGTGGAGGAAACCGGTTTGGCAGCAGGAGTGCAAGGTAATCCAGCGATTGGCATTGCCTGGCTCGCCAACAAACTTGCGCCATGGGGAGAGTCGCTAAAGGCCGGTGAAATCGTGCTGGCAGGTTCGTTTACCCGCCCGGTGGCAGCAAAGCAAGGGGACCTTTTTGAAGCCGACTATGGTCCCCTTGGCAGACTCAAGTTTCGCTTCGTCTAAGTTAGTCAATTTTCAAGGAATAAACCATGGGCAACGCTTTTTTGCGGCCGGCGCGCTACTCCGAGGCAGAGTGGGATGCACGTGTGCAACTCGCTGCCTGTTACCGAATCTTCGCCCACTTGGGATGGGAAGAGCTGATATACAACCACATTTCGGTTCGGGTTCCCGATGCAGACGGGCATTTCCTTATCAACCCGTTTGGCCTGCATTACAGTGAAGTGACTGCATCCAATCTGGTCAAGGTAGACGTGCAGGGCAATATTGTTGGGCACAGCGACTGGCCTATCAACCCGGCAGGCTTCACGTTTCACAGCGCCATACATGCTACTTTGCCGAACGCACACTGCGTCATGCATGTGCACACCACGCCTACGATGGCTGTGTGTTGCCTAAAAGATGGCCTGTCATTCACCAACTTCTACGCTGCGCAACTCTACGGACAAGTGGCCTACCATGCTTTTGAGGGCATTACCGTTCGTCTGGACGAAGGAGAGCGCATTCTGGCTTCCTCTGGTGGAAAACCAGTGCTCCTGTTGCGCAACCATGGGCCGGTGGTCATTGGTCGCAGCCTCGCTCAGGGCTTTAACCTGATGTGGCTGGTGCAACGTGCGTGTGAAGTTCAAATGGCTTCACAGTCACTTGGAGAGCTTCAACCTATCAGCGAAGAAGCATTGCAAGCCTGCGTGAGAGACTCCCTGAATTTCAATCCCAAGTTTGGAGCGGGTGAAGACTCGTTTGCCGCCATGCAACGCCTGATTGATCGCATTGATCCATCCTATCGGTCAACATAGACGCGCTATTGGGTCTTACCCGCCTGATGGCCCGCAGCAAAGGCCTGTATCCGGAGTAATCATGCAAATTCCAACAAACCATTTTAAGAAAGCCATCGGCGCTGGGAAAGTGCAAATTGGCTGCTGGGTCGGCTTTGCCGATGCTGGTGTTGCGGAAGCTTTGTCACCCTGCGGGTTTGACTGGCTACTTCTCGATGGCGAGCACGGACCCAACACGCCACGCACGGTCCTTGATCAATTGCGCGCTACTGCCGCCTATCCGGTCAACGCTGTAGTTCGCCCGGTGGAAGCCAATGTGGCGCTGGTCAAACAGTATCTCGACGTGGGTGCACACACCTTGCTCATCCCGATGATTGATACCCCAGAGCAAGCGTCGCTCATGGTTCAGGCCACCCGCTATGCGCCTGACGGCATCCGAGGCATGGGCGCAGCCCTGGCAAGGGCCTCACGCTGGAATCAGGTGAGTGACTACGTCAACCAAGCTAACAGTGAGATATGTCTACTGGTACAAGCGGAGACTACCCTGGCGATGAAGCATCTCGAGACGATAGCCAACATAGAGGGTGTAGATGGAGTCTTCTTTGGTCCTGCGGACCTGTCCGCCGGTATGGGCTTGCGGGGACAGCCCTCACACCCCAAGGTTATGGAAGCAATTTTCCGGGGCATTGACCAAGTTCGAGCTGCAGGCAAGGCGCCCGGAATTCTGGCAACAGATAATGCCTTGGCCCAAAAATATCTGGACGCAGGTGCCTTGTTTGTCGCAGTAGGGCTGGATACCTCGCTTCTGGTGAATGCCGCAACCCAGTTAGCGGCAAAGTTCAGATCGACAGCGGCACCTGTACAACGCTAACCTCTCTAAGGTCTCACTTTTCCACAGAGACCACGGATGGAATCAGCATTTCGGCGAACAAACCGCCTGAGATTTGCCGGCAAGCTTGCGGGTCACCATCTCAGACCGGGGACGGTGCTTGCCGCAAAGGAAGCAGGACATGGTGGAGTTTCCGAGGAATGTTCCTGTGACAAAAGGGGATCCTCCCACTTTTGATTTGTATCGCAGCCCATCTTCCAGGATGGCCGTCTTGCTTGGGGGTTTGCTCATACCGTGATTTTACTTCCCCGGAATTTTCAACACAATACTTACTCGTCATACTTACTCGTCGTTAAGCCCCGGTAATGGGCACTGGCTTCCCATCAGAGATAATTTCGCCGAATCCACAAAGACAAAAGCGCCGTGTCCAGGTCACCATCGGCTTACACCAACCAGATTCAATCGGCTCAAATTCCCAAACATGACTTCACGACACGGTTTATCCAAAACAAACAGCACGGTCTATTTGAGTTCGCCAGTCAATGCCCTGGTTCACGGACTTTACGAAGAGAACGTTCATTTTTCTGATGTCAAAAAACATGGCGATTTCGGTTTGGGAACGTTTGACGACCTGGACGGTGAAATGGTCATGCTCGATGGGCATATTTATCAGATCGGATCCGACGGCCACGTTTCAGAAGTGCACGAAGATAACCACACGCCATTTGCGACGGTCACATTCTTCAATCCCACCATCCAGGCTGAATTCCATTGCGAACTGAACCACACGGAATTTGTAGACCGGTTGATGCAATTGCTACCTTCCTCCAACCTCTTCTATGCGATCCGGATTGAAGGCGCGTTTTCGCATGTTCAAGCACGCTCGGTACCCAAGCAAGCCAACTACCATCCCTTTATTGATGTAGCTCATCAACAAACGCTTTTCGACTTCCGGCATGTAAACGGGACGCTGGCGGGGTTTTATACCCCCACGTTCATGTCTTCCTTGAGCGTGCCAGGCCTGCATCTCCATTTTCTGTCCGAGGACCACCAGCACGGCGGACACGTTTTGCAATGCCAGCCCAAGAAAATAAAAATCAGTGTTCAGCCCATTCACAAACTTGAACTGTCACTGCCCAAGACGGTGGATTACCTGACGACAGATTTATCCGGAAGCGTTGACGAGGACTTGCGTCAGGTTGAGTAATTGGCAGCGGTACGCTTTACCCTCACTCGCTTTTCCCGATAGCGTTGGACCATTTCTCAAGTGACTGAACGACAGAAGACACATCCGCTGCTTTTTTGATCAGCGCTACCCATGCTTCATCCACAACCCTGACGCCATATCTGAACACGGGACGCTCGAGCTTGCGACGGTCAACCAAGTTCTTCAGTTCTGCATCAGAAAGTTGAACTCCCAGTACGGCAAGTGCCTGGCGCTTTTCTGCCACAAGTCCTTGAGTTCGGATCAGATTGACAACTCGCTTGTGCAGTGTTAGTGGCGGTCTAAAAGCGCGCCCAAATGGCTTTTGAACGCGCTTTTTTGGCGAATCCTGAAAAAGCTGACTTATCCTTCGGAGCAAATGAACCGATCAGACCTCGTGCAACTTCTCTCCGACCGGTTCAGTCAGCTAACACAGGGGGATGCTGAAACCGCCGTTTCGACCATCTTGGAGGCGATGAATAGCGCAATGGTGCGTGGGCACC
>CAJBMJ010000049.1 GCA_903954045.1 uncultured beta proteobacterium
GAGCCCGAAGCTGCGCAAGCTGCCTACCAGCGGGCACTGGCCATTGACCCGGATATGGCCGACGCACTGACCGGCCTTGGCAACCTGAAACTCGAGCTGGGCAAGATGGATGAAGCCGTCAGTATGTTGCAGCAGGCTATATCCCAGAGTCCGGACAACCTTGGCGCTCGGTTTCATTTGGCGCAGGCAAGAAAGGTCAAGCCGGGGGACGCTAACGTGCTGGCGCTGGAAGCCATGGCAACGCAAGTGCCCGTCTGGAACAAGGACAAGCGCATCTCATACCACTATGCGCTGGGCAAGTCGTATGACGACCTGAGGGATTACGACCGGGCTTTTGAGCACTTTTTGCAAGGGGCGGCGCTCAAACGTTCCAAGCTGCATTACGACGCGGCGGCTGACGAAGCCAGGGGACGGCGGATTGCGGCGCTAACCGACAGTCGCTTTTTTGAGCGTTTGCGCGGACATGGAGATCCGTCCACTATTCCGGTGTTTGTGTTGGGAATGCCGCGCTCTGGGACCACGCTTACCGAACAGATCATTGCCAGCCATCCGGCAGTGCATGGGGCTGGTGAGTTGCGTGACTTGATGGAGGTGGTCCAACAAATGCCAGCCGCTGGCGGAGCCTTGCAACCTTATCCGGAAAATTTGGCTGCGCTCACGCCGGAAATGCTCAACGACTGGGGTCAGGACTATACGCAGCGTCTCAAGCGGCGCGCTCCGGGAGCCCAGCGGATTACCGACAAGATGCCCGCCAATTATTTGGCGATGGGCTTGATTCCGTTGATGCTGCCCAACGCCAGGATCATCCACGTTATGCGCAACCCGGTAGACACCTGTTTATCGTGCTTCACCCGCCTGTTTAACCGTCATCAGGACGCCACGTACGATTTGCATGAGTTAGGCCGCCATTACGCCACCTATGCCAGGCTGATGCAGCATTGGCGCGCGACCTTACCAGCAGGCAGCTTTATGGAGGTGCAGTACGAAGACATCGTGGCCGATATGCAGGGGCAGGCCCGCCGGCTGATTGACTGGGTTGGTTTGCCCTGGGACGAAGCGTGCCTGGAGTTTCACAAGACCGAACGGAGCATCCGCACCGCCAGCGTCACGCAGGTTCGCCAGCCCATCTACAACAGCTCTGTCGAGCGCTGGCGGCATTATGAGAAATACCTTGGACCGTTGTTGGATGGTCTGGGTGAGTTTGCTTCTAATTGAGACGTGGATATAGATGCGCGACATTCCGAATTACATGAAGCACAGAAGCGCTCTCGAATCCGAGTCGATAGAGATTCTCCGTGAGGTAGTAGCAACAGCACGAAAGCCGGTCATGATGTATTCCGTCGGCAAAGATTCGTCGGTCATGCTGCATTTGGCACGCAAGGCGTTTTATCCGGCGCCGCCGCCTTTTCCCCTGCTTCACGTGGACACCGACTGGAAATTCAAGGCGATGTATGCCCACCGTGACCGCATGGTGGCGCAAAGCGGCATGCAACTGCTGGTCCACTCCAACCCAGAAGGCATCGCCGCAGGTGTGGGCCCTTTCACCCATGGCAGCAACTACCACACCGATGTCATGAAGACCCAGGCGCTCAAACAAGCGCTGGATGCCCATGGCTTTGATGTGGTGTTGGGCGGCGCCCGGCGCGACGAAGAAAAAAGCCGTGCCAAAGAGCGCGTGTTCTCATTCCGTGCCCCTGGCCACCGCTGGGACCCCAAAGCCCAACGACCAGAGCTATGGAACCTGTACAACACCCACATTCATGAGCAGGAATCGATCCGGGTGTTCCCGATCAGCAACTGGACTGAGGCCGACATCTGGCAATACATCCTGGCCGAGAACATCCCCATCGTGCCCCTGTACCTGGCAGAACCCCGCCCCGTGGTGCAGCGCGGCGGCCAGTGGCTGATGGTGGACGATGACCGCTTTCCGTTTGCTCCGGGCGAAGTGGCACAGATGCGCCAGGTGCGCTTTCGCACCTTAGGTTGCTGGCCCCTGACAGCCGCCATCGAGTCTGATGCCACCTCTCTGGAGGCTGTGATTGCCGAAACCCTGGCTGCCCGCAGCTCCGAGCGTCAGGGGCGCCTTATCGATTCAGACACACCCGGCTCAATGGAAAAGAAAAAGCAGGAGGGCTACTTTTGATGGACACGCTGAACTTCATCACCTGCGGCAGCGTGGATGACGGCAAAAGCACCCTGATCGGCCGCCTGCTGTTTGAAAGCAAGTCTATTTTTGATGACCAACTCACAGCACTTGAAACCGATTCGCGCCAATTCGGAACTCAGGGTTCCAACATCGACCTTGCACTCTTGGTGGATGGTCTTCAGGCCGAGCGCGAGCAAGGCATCACCATTGATGTGGCCTACCGCTTTTTCGCTTCTGATCGGCGCCGCTTTCGTGTAGCCGACACGCCCGGCCATGAGCAATACACCCGCAACATGACTACCGGGGCCTCCACCGCCAGTCTGGCGGTCATCCTGATCGACGCACGTAAAGGCGTACTGGTGCAAACTCGCCGCCATAGCCGAATTGTGGCCATGATGGGCATCAAGCAAGTGGCGCTGGCGGTCAACAAGATGGACCTTATTGGCTTTGACCAGACAGTTTTTGACGCGATCGTGGCTGACTACACCGCGTTTGCATCAGGCTTGGGGTTTGCCAGTTTGCAGGCTATCCCGATGTCGGCTCTGGACGGCGACAACGTTCTCCAGCCCAGCGCCCGCATGCCCTGGTACAGCGGCCCTACGCTGATGCACTACCTCAACACGGTAGACACCTTGCAGGATGAGCGAGCTGCGGGTGCCTTTCGCATGCCCGTGCAATGGGTCAACCGGCCCAATCTGGATTTCAGAGGGTTTTGTGGCCGGGTTGCAGCGGGCACGGTACGCCCGGGTGATGCCCTGCGGGTGTTGCCCTCCGGCGTGCAAACCCTTGTCAAGGCGATTTGGAATGGTTCTGAGACAGTGCCGCATGCCTGTGCGGGTGATGCGGTGACGCTGACATTGGCTGATGAAGTCGATGTCAGCCGAGGTGACGTGCTGGTGGCGGCTGAAGCACCGCCCGAAGTGGCGGACCAGTTTGAGGCACGCCTGCTGTGGATGAGCGCTCATGCCATGACCCCCGGGCGCCAATATCTGTTGAAACAAGCATGTCAAGAAGTGACTGTGACCATCACCGATATCAAGTACCGCGAAGACGTCAATACCGGTGCGCGGCTGGCTGCCAAGCAGCTGGAACTCAATGAGATGGCCACCGTTAACCTGTCTACTAGTGCGCCATTGGTGTTTGAGCCTTACACCATCAACAAGGTGCTGGGTGGTTTTATTCTCATTGACAAACTGAGCTATGAGACCGTGGGCGCCGGCATGATTAACTTCGCCCTACGCCGCGCAAGCAACATTCATTGGCAGGCGCTGGAGATTGGTAAAGCAGAGCGTGCCGCACAAAAAAATCAGCGTCCACGCTGCATCTGGTTCACCGGCTTGTCGGGCTCAGGTAAATCGACCATTGCCAATTTAGCGGAAAAGCGTTTGTATGCCGTCGGCAAGCACACCTATGTGCTGGATGGAGACAACGTGCGCCATGGCCTTAACCGCAATCTGGGGTTTACAGAGGTGGACCGGGTAGAGAACATCCGCAGAGTGGCTGAAGTTGCCAAACTGATGGTGGATTCGGGCCTGATTGTGTTGGTGAGCTTCATTTCCCCATTTATTGCGGAGCGGCAAATGGCGCGAAGCCTGTTTGCACCCGGCGAATTTTTGGAGGTGTTTGTCGATGCATCCTTGGCGGCTTGCGAGCAGCGTGACGTCAAGGGACTCTATGCCAAGGCGAGAAGTGGCGAGCTAAAGAACTTTACCGGGTTGGACAGTCCCTATGAACCACCACAAAACCCCGAGGTGCATTTGTTCCCGGATCAAGACTCGCTGGAGCAGTGTGTTGAGCGCTTGTGGCTGAAGGTGAGTGCCTGATGTGTAGCCCCACCTCTGCCACCTGGGGGAGTTTGACAGTGCCGACTTTCCTTACCTGATTCGGTCTGCCAACGAGCGCGGGCTGTTGCTAGGTGATTGGCCAGTGAAGTTGGCTTACCCTCTATCATTGAGGCTCGCCCGCTACTTCTGAAAACTTGCAGCGAGATGTTTGCAGGATGATGCGGGACTTGAGGAAAGAAAAATAGAACCGGAGACTTTCATGAGACTAGCCCTGATGTCTGACATCCACGGCAATATCCAGGCACTTGACGCCTGCCTGGAGCACGCCCGTACCCAAAGCCCCCAGCGCTTTGCCTTTCTGGGAGACCTGGTCGGCTACGGTGCCGACCCCTGTGCGGTAATCGACCGCGTCATGCTCCTCGCAGAAGAAGGTGCCACAGTGCTCAAGGGCAACCACGATGCGTTGGCTGTCAGCCCGCCTTCGGAGGTCAAAACCACCGGTGAGAGTACTGCGGGCTGGACCCACCAGCAACTCAGTGCAGCACAGCGCGGATGGCTTGACCAATTGCCGCTGATCTCCCACCAGGACACCGTCCTGCTGGTGCATGCCAGCGTTGACGGCCCCGAACTCTGGCGCTATGTCTACGATGAGCGCGCAGCGGGGGCCAGCCTGGATGCGGCCAAAGCCTGGCCGGGTGTGCGCTATGTTTTCGGGGGCCATGTTCATGAGCAAACGCTCTACTACCGGGGCGCGACCGATGGGCTGATGAAGTTCACGCCGCAGCCTGGAATCGCGGTGCCGGTACCACGCCACCGTCAATGGCTGTCTACCGTGGGCTCCGTGGGCCAGCCGCGTGATGGCAAGCCCGCTGCCATGTATGCGCTGCTCGATACGGACCGCTCGCAGCTCACTTTCCACCGTGTACCTTACGACCACGCGAGTGCGGCAGCAGCCATACGTCGCGCGGGTCTCCCCGTATTTTTTGCTGACCGATTGGAGCAGGGACGATGAAGTTACTGGAGCCTGGCGCTGAACTTGATGGGTTCACCATTGAGGAATGTATTCATTCCGGGGGCATGGCCCACATCTATCAGGTGAGGTATACAGATACCCGCCACAACCCCGGTTTTCCCATGGCCATGAAAATTCCCCGCATGACGGCGGGGGACGGCGCAGAGAACATTGTGAGCTTCGAGGTCGAAAGCCAGATCATGCAGGTGCTCACTGGCAGCTTCGTTCCCCGGTTTGTGGCTGCTGGCGATCTGGACCGGGTGCCCTACCTCGTCATTGAATACATAGAGGGCAAAACACTGGACCACTGGCTGGAGTCTGAGCAGGAACCGGCTGTGGATGAAATCGCCCGTCTGGGTGCCTCCTTGGCCCAGGCCTGCCACGCCCTGCACCAGCAAAATGCGGTGCACCTGGACCTCAAACCCGCCAACGTCCTGTTCCGCGAAGATGGCAGAGCCATCCTGCTGGACTTTGGCCTCTCATGGCATGCCCATTACCCTGACCTGCTGGCAGAGCAATTGCGCAAGGCCGTGGGCTCCCCGGCCTGGATAGCGCCCGAGCAGATCGTGGGTATGCGTGGCGACCCGCGCAGTGATATTTTTGCCATCGGCGTGATGCTCTACCAGCTTTGCACCCGCGAGTTGCCTTTTGGCGAGCCGCAAACCGCCGCAGGCATGCGCCAGCGACTCTGGATGGACCCTCCACCGCCGCGCAAATTGCGCCCGGAACTGCCGACCTGGCTGCAGGAGGTTATTTTGCGATGCCTGGAGCCCGAAGCCGACAAACGCTACCCCTCGGCAGCCCATCTTGCCTTTGACCTGACCCACCCCACCCAGGTGCATATCACTGCCCGCGGAACCAATGTCGCCGGCACCAAATTCAGCACCCACTTCAAGCGCTGGATCAAGGCTGCTGGCATGCATTACAAGCCCAGCCCCTTGCCCGCGCAGCAAATTGACGAGGTGCCGATTGTGATGGTGGCTGTACCCCACAAGGACGTGACTGACGCCACGCTGTATTCCTTGCGCCAGGCGGTGGCACGTTCGCTGGGCACGCGCCCGGGAGCACGGCTGGCTTGCGTCACCGTTATTTCCTCAGGCCAGACCAGTTCCTCGGACGAATCGCGCAGCGAAACCAACGTGCACCGGCGCTACCTCACCAGCCTGCACCAATGGGCCCAACCGCTGGACCAACCTGGCCACCAGATTTCCTGCCATGTGCTCGAATCTGGCGATCCGGCCCAGGCTCTGCTGGACTACGCCCGCGGCAACCATGTCAGCCTGATCGTGATGGGGGCCGCCACCCACGGCCTGATGACACAGCGTTTTGTTGCCACCGTGCCGATCAAGGTCGCGATGGATGCGCCCTGCACGGTCATTCTGGTCAAACAGTCCCTGCCCTTTGAGCACCTGGGTGCTTCATCGCGCAAGAGGGCTGACGCCGATGTCCCTTTCTAAAACCCACGCCTTTGAGTCCCTTACTCCCGATCTGGTTCTGGATGCCCTGGATACCGTTGGTCTGCGCGGTGACGGCCGCCTGACAGCGCTCTCTTCCTACGAAAACCGGGTTTACCAGGTCCAATTGGATGATGGCTCTGCGGTGGTGGCCAAGTTCTATCGGCCCGAACGCTGGAGCGATGCGCAAATTCAGGAGGAACACAGCTTTGCCGCAGAGCTGATGGCGTTTGAGGTGCCCGCCATTGGTCCGCTCACGCTGCAGGGCCAGACCCTGCACCACTTTGGTGGCTTTGCTTTCAGTGTCAGTCCGCGCCGGGGCGGTCGCGCACCGGAGCTTGATGACGGCGAGGTGCTGGAGTGGATAGGCCGCTTTCTGGCGCGCATCCACACTGTGGGTGCACGCAGCGCTTTTGTGCATAGGCCCGCATTGAACGTGGACACTTTTGCCACCGAGCCCATGCAGTGGCTGCTGGAGCACGATGCGGTGCCACTGGACGTGCAGTCGCTATGGACGCGCAAATGCGAACAAGCTATAAAGTTGATAGCTACTCATGCAACGTTGACGGGCGCTAGAGGCCAAAAACATTTAGATTCCTCCGGCATTCGCGTGCTGCGCCTGCATGGCGATTGCCATCCCGGCAACATTCTCTGGACACCCGCCGACGCTGCAGCTGCTGCCGGACCTGGCCCCCACTTTGTGGACCTGGACGACGCGCGCACCGGTCCTGCAGTGCAAGACCTTTGGATGCTGCTCAGCGGCGACCGACAGCAACGCACACGCCAACTCGGCATGCTGGTGGACGGCTATGAGCAGTTTCGCGAATTCGACCGCGCCGAGCTGGCACTGATCGAACCGCTGCGCACCCTGCGCCTGATCCACTACAGCGCCTGGCTGGCCAGGCGCTGGAGCGACCCCACTTTTGTACACAACTTTCCTTGGTTTGGCAGCAGCGACTACTGGCAAGGCCAGGTGCAGATGCTCGAGGAACAGATCGAAGCCATGCAGGAAGACCCGCTGATCGTTTAAGGGCTAATCACAATCAGACCCTCAACCTCATTGGCGCAGGCCGGGTTGGCCAGTGACAGGAAAGGGCTGTACTGCGCAGCTTACGAAGCCTTGAGCGCTTTGGCGTTGCGTCTGGCAAATGCTGCCAAAGACACCACGGCAACGCCCGCCAGCACGGCCTGAAGCGGCCGATTCTCGGCAAAAAAGTCCAGCTCTTCAGTGAGCAACGCGTACACCGACAAAGCGACCATCACCGCAACCATCCGCAGCCCCCAATGTGTAGGTTGGCAGGTGGAGACGGGCATGCGCGCCAGCAGGCGATTGCCCAGCAGGCCCGCCAAAATTCCCAGACTCGCACCCACAGCCACGTCGCCCGGCCAATGTGCGCCCACGGCGATGCGTGACAGACCGGCCGCCATTGCCAACACCCACAGCCAGCCATGGCGCAACCTCGTCGCGCGAGGCAATGCAAAGTACAAGCCCGAAGCTGCGGCAAATGCCGTGAGTGTGTGGCCCGAGGGCATGGAGACGTTGTGCATCAACTCTCCCAGCACGCGCATTTGCGCGTTGTCCACCACGGCGGCAGGACGGGGACTTTCAATGAAAAATTTGCCGGTGCGCGCAAACACAATAGCAAACGGTGCTGCGCACAGCCAGCCCCACATCAGCCTGGGTGCCAGAACCAGCAACGGAGAGGTCAGGGCCAGCAGACCCCAGGCATTGCCCAACAAAGACAGGCCGGTCCAGACATGCGCGGCAATGGGCGCAAAAAGTGCATTCAAGTACAGAAACTGGGTGGGCTCCCAGCGATGCAACCATAGCGGCGCGCAAACTGCCATCAGAACAAAGGGAAGCGCCCAGACCCACGGAGCGATGGAGGACTGCCGATTGGCATCAGCAGGGCTGTCGTTCTTCATGGCGCGGTTCCTACTTCCGACTGCAGCCTGGGTTGCGGATTACCGGACCAGCCGCGGCAGGCATAAAAATGAAAATGCGCCAGCGTTTGACCCC
>CAJBMJ010000050.1 GCA_903954045.1 uncultured beta proteobacterium
ATTGCGTGGTGGATTGTGCCACCGATTCTCTCGAACCTAAAAAACTGTACTACAGCAGTATGCCAATGCGGCGAATCAGCCTGCAGTAAGGTCTTTGATCTGTTGCAGCGCGGCAGGATCTTCCATCGTGGTCAGATCACCCGGGTCACGCCCTTCGCACACCGCCTGAATGGCCCGGCGCAGCAACTTGCCGCTTCGGGTTTTGGGCAGAACGGCTACAAATCGCACCCGCGCAGGGCGTCCAACGGCACCAATGGTGTTGTCCACCACCTTCATGACCTCACCCTCAAGCTTGAGGCGTGCAGCATCGTCAACCAGTCCTGAGGCGTCTTTCACCACAGCAAAAGCCATGGCGACTTGACCTTTGAGTTGGTCGGCCACACCGACTACCGCCACTTCGGAGATATTGGGATGGCTGGAAATGGCCTCTTCGATCTCCCGGGTCCCCAGACGGTGACCTGCGACATTGATCACGTCGTCTGTGCGCCCCAGAATGAAGAAGTAGCCGTCTTCATCGCGAATTCCCCAGTCAAAGGTGCTGTACACCATGCGGCCTGGCACGCTGGACCAATAGGTTTTGACAAAACGTTCGTCATCGCGCCACACCGTTTGCATGCAACCCGGAGGCAGTGGACCTTCGATGGCAACCACACCCTTTTGGTTTGCGCCGGTCAGCTCCTGCCCGGTCTGGTCGTCCAGCAACTTGACGTCGTAGCCATAGACCGCCTTGCCCGGTGAGCCGAACTTGCTATCGGCCTTCTCTACGCCGTTGCACAGCGACAAAATTGGCCAGCCGGTCTCGGTTTGCCAGTAGTTGTCGATGATTGGCTTCTTCAAGCTTTCACTAATCCATTGAGCGGTTGGCTCATCCAGCGGCTCGCCCGCCAGGAACAGGGCGCGCAAGCTGGAAAGGTCGTATTTCGACAACAAGGCCGGATCCTGCTTCTTGAGCACCCGCACTGCCGTCGGTGCGCTGAACATGACGGTGACCTTGTACTTTTCGACCAGGCTCCACCAGATTCCACCATCGGGACGGGTGGGCAGACCCTCGTACATGATCGTGGCCATGCCTGCGATGAGGGGCCCGTAAATGATGTAGCTATGACCCACCACCCAACCAATGTCGCTGGTTGAAAAGTAGGTTTCACCCGCATTGCCACAGTAAATGTGCTTCATGCTCGCGGCCAACGCCACGGCATAGCCACCGGTATCACGTTGTACTCCCTTGGGTTTACCGGTCGTACCGCTGGTGTACAGGGTGTAGCTAGGATGGGTCGAGTCCACCCATTCGCATGGCACCACTGAATTCAAGTGCTTTTCACGCATCGCGCCCCACAGATGGTCACGACCAGCTATTAAATTCATAGCAGCCAGCTTGCGATCGACCATCAAAACGGCGGCCGGCTTGTGGCTGGAAGTGGCAATGGCCTCATCCAACAGTGGTTTGTATTCCACCACCTTGCCGCCACGCGAGCCAGCGTCCGCACTCACAATCAGCACCGGAGACGAGTCCTCAATGCGGGAGGCCAGCGAGCCCGCAGCAAAACCGCCGAAAACCACGGAGTGAATCGCGCCAATACGCGCGCACGCCAGCATGGCAAATGCAGCCTCGGCAATCATGGGCATGTAAATCAGGACGCGATCGCCTTTTTTCACACCCAGGTCGAGCAGACTGGCCGCCATGCGCTGCACTTCGCTGTGCAATTCGGCAAAGCTGTAGACCTTTTCTGTGTTGGTCTCTGTAGAAACTGCAATCAGCGCAGCCTGTTCAGCACGACTTTTCAGATGGCGGTCGACCGCGTTGTGGCAGAGGTTGGTCGTGCCGCCCACAAACCATTTGGCGAACGGGGGATTGCTGTAATCGCAAATCTGCTGGGGCGGCGTTTGCCAGTCCACCAATTGGGCTTGCTCAGACCAAAACCCATCACGATCCTGGATTGAGCGACGGTGAAAATCTGCGTACGCGGTCATGTTATGTCTCCGTTCGGGCCGTTAAAACTGAATTCATAATTATGAACAAGCAACTTGCTGCAAGCTGACTTGCCTGTATTCAGGTAGCCTGACCCGCCATGCAAGCGGGACCAGAACCGGGCATAACTATTTGATAAGGGCCTGAACGTCCCTGAAGAGCGGATGCTCGGCTGAGCGCAACCACTCAAACGCCACCATTTCTGTAGTGACCAGTTCAACCCCGGCGCCTGCCAGACGGTCAAAGGCCGCATCCCGGTTGCGCTCAGTGCGGGAACTGCAGGCATCGGTCACTACCCACACCTCAAACTCATCTTCCAGCAAGTCAAGCGCCGTTTGAAGTAAGCAAACGTGTGCCTCACAACCGGCCAAGACCACCGTGCTGCGCTCCGAACTCGCCTGGGATGACTTCTGCAGGTGCTTGGGGAGACTGCGGGCGTTTCCCTGCACGGGTTTGGCTGGTGGCCGCAACCACTCACCCAAGCCCTCCTCCACCGCGCTGAACTGCATTTTTCCGAGAACGCGGTGTTGGGCATCGGTCAGCGCACTTTGCAAGTCTGCAACGGTCGCTCCCAATTTGGAAGGATTTTGTTCGGTCACAAACACAGGCACATGGAGTAACGCTGCCATGCGGGCGAGGCGCAATGCGTTGGCAACTATCGCCTCGCCTTCGAACATGGCGGGCATCAGACGCACCTGATAGTCCACTAGCACCAACTGGGAATCGTCAAGATCAAGAAGCATGTTTCACTTTCAAGTTTCGTCAAAGCATAACCAATCACCCGAATATCCGGAAACTTGGGGAGAACCCTGCGGCGCTAAAGGCATATTCTGTAATCCCATAGAATGCGCGGATGCGTTTTTTGACGGCCCTTGCCATTCTCCTTGTGTCCCTGTCTGCCCATGCCACGCCGCAAGGTACCGCAGTTGATGACATGACACGCTTTATCTCGGAACGCGGATTACTGGAACGCATTGGCGAAGTGGGCCACCAGGTGGAGCACAAGGCTTCGGAGCTGGTCGTCAATGCCATGACATTTCTGGGAGTGCCCTACAAACGCGGCGGGGTCAGCCTGGAGACAGGCTTTGATTGCAGTGGCTTTGTACGCGCCATGTACCAGCAGACGGCTGGGCTGCTTTTGCCGCGCAGCGCGGCACAGCAGGCCGCCGCCACAGAAAAAATTGAAAAAGGTGATTTGCAGCCCGGAGACTTGGTGTTCTTCAACACCATGCGCAGGACGTTCAGCCACGTCGGCATCTACGTTGGCAATGGCAAGTTCATTCACTCGCCCAAACCCGGCGCCGAAGTCCGGGTGGACGACCTGGGCCTGGCTTACTGGAAGCGACGCTTCGATGGCGCACGCAGGGTTAGCGTAGACAGCGCTGATTCCAAACCCTGAGCCCCGCAGGCTCACCTTGCAATGCCTTTTTCTGATCTGGGCCTGTCCCCGGCCCTGTTGGCTTCGATAGCTGCATTAGGTCATCTGGAATCCACTCCCATTCAGCGAATGGCAATTCCCGCTATTGGTCTTGGCCGGGACATTTTGGCAACGGCTCCCACTGGCTCCGGCAAGACACTGGCTTTTTCAGCGGGAGTCTTGCAGCGGCTGGGCCACAAACAGGCAGACACGCATCGTTTGCCCCAAGTGCTGATTCTGGTACCTACCCGCGAGTTGGCAATACAGGTGGGTGAAACGATCAACTCGCTTGCGAAACGATTACCCAGCGCCACCAAGGTGAGCGTGGTGTTTGGCGGCATTTCCATCAATCCCCAAATGATGGCAATGCGCGGCGGTACCGACGTCGTGGTTGCCACGACAGGGCGTCTGCTGGACCTGGTGGACCACAACGCGCTGGTGCTGTCGGGCGTGCACACCTTGGTTCTGGACGAAGCGGACCGCATGATCGATCTGGGCTTTTCGGAAGAACTCAACCGGGTGCTGGCTTTGATCCCTCAGAACCGCCAGAGTTTGTTTTTTTCAGCCACTTTCCCTGGGGCACTGGTGGCACTGGCGGGAAAAATGCTGCAGAACCCGCAGCGCATCGACATCCCTGCCCCCACAGTGCTGCTGTCAGAAATCACGCAGCGTGCCATTCAAGTGGATTCCGGGCGACGCACCCAGTTGTTACGCCACTTGATCAACGAACACAAATGGAAAAGGGTGCTGGTATTCGTGGCCACCAAACATGCCGCGGAAATCGTGGCTGACAAACTGCGCAAGGTTCGCATCTATGCGGAACCCTTTCATGGCGAGCTCACGCAGGGTAAACGCATGCAAGTGCTGCAGGACTTCAAGGCCTCGCGTTTGAAGGTAGTAGTGGCCACAGACGTAGCGGCACGGGGAATCGATATCGCGCAGCTACCGGTTGTGGTGAATTACGATCTGCCCCGCTCCGCCACAGATTACACCCATCGCATCGGGCGTACAGGTCGGGCGGGTGAACAGGGCCTGGCCGTCAGTTTTGTCTGCCCCGCCCTGGTACCCCACTTTCAACTGATACAAAAACGCCATGGGCTAAGCCTGGCGCTGGAAGTTGTTGCAGAATTTGAGCCCGAGGAGGCAGCAAGCCCTGCATCCGCCCCGAACGGTGGCATCAAAGGCAAGCGCCCCAGCAAAAAAGACAAGCTTCGCGCCGAAGCCGCCCGACTACAGGACAAGCCTCCAAACTCCTAAATTCATAGCATGCCACGCTTATTTCTAAAGGGCTAGTGCCCAATAGCATGTCCTATACGGCGCGCCAGCAGCAAGCCCAAAGCGCTCAGGCTCACCGTCACCGCCCAAGTCCACTGCCAGCCGCCCGCGATGGCAGCCACCCAAGCCACCAAGGGTGGGCCAGCAAACTGCCCCAAAGCAGACCACTGCTGCATATAACCTATGGTCGTAGAGATTGTGTTTTCGCTCGGTGCCAAGCGCACAGCGGATGAAAACAAGGTGCCTGGAATCAACCCGCCTATGCCAGAAAAAGCGAGCACACAGACAAAACGCAGATGCAGTGGAAGACTCTCCCCCTGCCATTGGCCGAAAGCTCCCACTGCGCCCAGCGTCATACTGAGAAAGCCGATCTGCAGCAATCGCTCGGCCCGCCAACCATTCTGAAGCAAGCGCCCGGACGCCACATTACCAACGGCGTTGACCAAAGCCACGCAGGCGGTGAGCACCCCGGTCATTCCCGTTGTCAGCCCCGTCTGGGAATAAACGGTGGGCAAGAATCCAATGACGGCCATCCACTGCGACGAATACACCGCAAAACACAAAGCCACCCACCAGGGGCCCGAACTGCGCAGGGTCAAGCCCAGACGCTGCTGCCAGGTGTGCGACACACCGGACTTGGCGCTGGGCGTAAGCTGAACCGGCATTGTCGCTGGCACACAAATCCAGACAGCCAAGCCCATGACACAGGAAACCGCAGCCAGCAACCACCACCAAACAGGCCATGGAAACCAGAAGAGAGCCATCGGCCCCAAAAGTAAAGCAATGGCGCTGCCCAAGGGCATGTAGCTTCCCCACCAGCCAATGCGTGTACTTAGCTGTTGGGCAGTTACCGTGCTGCGAATCAGTGCGGGCGCCGGCATCACCACCAGCAAAAACCCCAGGCCTTCGAGGGCACGAAGCGCCAACAGGCTGGATACGTCCATCGCAAAACCTCCGCCGAGGCTGGCAAGAGTCAGTATGGTCAGCCCGGCAATCATGCTGCGACGCAGTCCGAGTGCGTCCGCACTCAATCCCACGCCCAAACCCAGAGTCATCCCTGCCAAGTGCACCATGGAAAACAAAAAACCGGCTTGCACCAAGGAAATATTCAACGCCAGTTGAAGCGCGGGCAATGCAGGCGGGAGTTTGCTGATGTGCATGGCAGCACTTACGCCTGCCAGCACAACGATCCAGGATGGATGGATGCGCACCAAAAATCTCAACTGCACAGGAAAATCATGGGTCCAGCGCTCACTCTTTCAAATCACTCCACACCCGCAAAATCGCGCCAGGCTCAACCGACAGGACATGGTTTGCCACAAAACTATTTTGCGAATCAGGCTCGAGTGCGGCTGCCACTAGCGCACCCAATGCTTGTCGCATGGGCACATACCAGCTCCCGGCCGGCAAGGTCACCTCGCCGTCATCCAGGGCAACCACCACCTCACGAATAGAGCGGTTGGCAGCAATGGCCCCGCGCGCATCCTGTCTTTGCCCGCCTTTCTCTGACAGTACCTTGTAGCTCTGTACTTTGACCGTTTTGCTCTGCTTCAAGGGCACCACTTCAACGCCCAGATCGCGAAGCTTTTGCAAGGCATCTGTTTCTGTGGACGCCAGCCAGTATCCGCAAGGCCGTGCCCGCGACTCCTGCACCTTCAACGTGAGTGCCGATCGCCATTCGACCGGTTCGGTTCGATCGGCACCTGTGCTTGCATCCACCATGCCCAGTAACTCCCGCGACGGGCTTGCGCTGGCGCGAACCACCATATCTCCCTTGCAGGCTGCGCCAGCAGTTGTCTCGCCAGCCAACCGGACCGCATCAACCAGCGCGCTGCCTTGCGCAGCGGCGCTGCGAACCACCGCCAGCGCAGCGAGTACGTGCGTATGTACACGCCGCAGGAAATGGGCCCGCCCCAAACCTACACCACGGGTTTCAATGAGCACACTGACGGCATG
>CAJBMJ010000051.1 GCA_903954045.1 uncultured beta proteobacterium
CAACTCGAGGTTAGCCACAGCCACCGGATGCGCCGCCGCACTCAGCAGCCGGGAGAGCATCGGCACACTGGCGTTCTGATCAACAAGGTCTGTCAGCACCGCAACGAACTCATCCCCTCCGATGCGTGAGAGCGTGTCGCCTTCACGCAGCACATCCTTCATGCGCTGAGCCACTCCGATGAGGACAAGGTCACCCACGCCGTGCCCATGGTGATCGTTGATGGACTTGAAGCCGTCCAGGTCCAGATAGACAACCGCCAACTGCTGCTTGCGCCGCAATGCGTGGGCCATGGCCTGATGCAGTCGGTCCGCCATCAGGACCCGATTGGGCAGATGGGTCAGTGCGTCATAGTGCGCAATGTGCTCCAGTTGCTGTTGATGTGCCTTGGTGGCCGAAATGTCCGAATTGGTACCAATCATGCGAACGGGTTGGCCTTCAGCATCGCGCTCCACCACAAGACCGCGACCCATGGTCCACTGCCAACTGCCATCTTTGCATTGCATGCGAAATTCAAGCTTTGCAACCCCAGGTTTGCCTTCCATGTAAGGCTTCAGTGCGGCCAAAACACCGAGTACATCGTCCGGGTGTATACGCTTGGACCATTCTTCTGCAGAGTCGCCGATTTCGTCTTCTGCATATCCGAGCATCGATTTGTAGCGCGGCGAATAATAGGCTTTGCCCGTCTGGATATTCCAGTCCCACAGGCCGTCACCGGCCCCTTCAATGGCGAATTTCCAGCGCTCTTCACTTTGTGTCAACTCGGCTTCCCGATGGGCGAGCGTCGCCAGTAAGCGGTTGAAGCCGCTGATCAGTTCACCAATCTCGTCTTGGCGGACCACAGGTAGAGCCTCCGTCGGACGGCTGCTGCTGGCCAGGCTGGAAATTGCGCGGCTGGCCGCTAGCATGGGCGCAAGTTGACCATGCAGCATGCGGGTGACCAGCCACCACATCAAAGCACAGGCCAGAACGGTGAATACAACTGCGGCGACAAACAAACGCCAACATGCTCTCTATAGGCGCAAAGGCTTCAGTGACCGGCAGGGTCGCCAGCACGTACCATCCCGCGTCTGGAACACCCTTGCCAGACACCAGCACCTCAGTGCCTTTGGGGTTGATTGCAATCGTCGAGCCTTCATATCCGCCGGCAAAACGGTCCACCCAGGGGTTGAGACCTGGCGCCGGCAGGACTTCCATGATGCGACTCTTGTCGGTAGCAGTGATGACCGTGCGGTGTTTAGCCGACACCAGCACATAGCCGCCGAACCTTCCGTAATGATTTTGGGTGATTTTGTCCAGGAAGTTGGACTTATCCAGGTCTATAACACCGGTCAAAACGCCAGCGACGCGGCCCTGGGCATCGCGAATGGGTACTGCCAAAGCTATGACAGGTGTCTGGCGTTTTTTCCCAAGCAATGGTGGGCTTATGGAGGTCTTCCCCTCTTTGAGCACATTGGCGATGAACGTCATCGTTGAGTAGTTGGTGCCAATGCGGCCCGTATCGCGGGGAATGTCTGCCACCGCAATTCCGTCTGCCCTCGCTACCCAGACGCCTCCATTGAACAGCAAGGGCAACAAAGGCCGCTGCTCCAACAACGCCTGCAGGACGGCGGCATCCGCCATGACGGAGGGCGTGAGTTGCTTGGCAATGGCCTCCAACGAGAGCGTTCGATCACGCAAGTCGTTGCTTAATTCTCCCGCCACGGCAGAAACCGTAGAAAACTGCTGCTCCCCCAGCATTTGCTGCATTTCGTCCCGCAATATACGGCTGGAATAGAGGGATAGAGCCCAAATGCCGGCCACGAAAATGACCAGCATAAACAGCGTGACACGTGTCTTAAGGGAAATCGAATCGAAGGATTTCAAACCCACACCAAAAAAATGACGGGAAGTGGCGGATGCTATATATTCGGCCCACTGAAGTCTTGATTTATAGATCATTACCCCCATGTACGATTCATGGAAAAAGAAGACGCAAGATATCAAACACTGGAGCAACTGCACGAGCGGCGCAAGCAAGTTGTTCGACTGCACA
>CAJBMJ010000052.1 GCA_903954045.1 uncultured beta proteobacterium
TGCGCAGCTTCGCCTCGTCCATGTTGATCACCATCCTTGGATGATCAAGCCCTCAGTTCAACCGCAAATTCCCCGTCTCAGGCTCACTTCTGGGTAGAAATACGCTCGCCGTTCAGGCTCATACCTCATTGGACAAGGCTGAGTATGGACCGCATCAAACAGGCGCTGGATGATCGGGAGTTTGTTCTTTACTACCAGCCCAAGGTGAACATGCGTACCGGCGTCGTTATTGGCGCCGAGGCCTTGATCCGATGGCAGCACCCAGAGCAGGGCTTGCTGCCCCCGGCGGCCTTTCTGCCGTTGGTTGCAAACCATGCAATGGCGATAGAAATTGGAGATTGGGTGCTGGCTACGGCGATGACACAGATCGAGAGCTGGAAATCTGCTGGTTTGACGCTGCCGGTCAGCGTCAATATCGATGCGATTCAGTTGGAGCAGGTTGACTTTGTCGCTCGCTTGCGAAAGCAACTTGCTGCACACCCCGGTGTTGTGGGTGGCGACCTTGAACTGGAAGTGTTGGAGACCAGCGCACTACAAGACATTGACCACGTCTCCAGCGTGATCCTGGCATGCCACGAGATGGGGGTTGGGTTTGCGCTGGATGACTTTGGCACCGGTTACTCTTCGCTCACCTACCTGAAACGCCTACGCGTAGCTTTGCTGAAAATCGATCAGAGCTTTGTGCGCGACATGCTCGACGACCCCGATGATCTGGCTATTTTGCAAGGCGTCATCGGCCTGGCTGCGGCCTTCAAGCGCGAGGTAATTGCTGAGGGCGTAGAGACAGTAGCCCACGGCACCGCGCTGCTGCAACTCGGCTGTGAGCTGGCCCAGGGCTACGGCATTGCCCGACCCATGCCACCTGAGCAAATGCCGGCCTGGGTGACAAGCTGGAAGCCGGATGTCCTGTGGTGTGCGCTTCCTTTGTTGGTTAGTGAAGCATAAATCACTGAGGGGTAGACTAAACAAAGTGCCGGACACGAAATCGACTGGTAGGCGCTTTGAAATTATGAATTTGAGTTCCCCGGATGTGGCAATCGGTTACACCTGCGCGTAAGCCAATGAATGTCGGCTGTCAAGCGCCCAGTTAATTGGTCGGTAAGGCAGCAATGGGTCGAATGAAATCGGTTGCCGTATACCTGCCGCTCGAGAATGACCTGAAACTTCATGAAATTGATGACCTCCCCTTTGAATGCAAATGTTCCACATCCCAACCGTGAGGTGGAACATTCATCAATTCAATTTGCCAAGAACCTGAAAAATTGGATTGCCCCGTACACTGAATCGTGCAAAATACTGGAAGGGATTGAGGGCAAACAAAACCAAATCTCGCCCGAATCAGTCGGTGGAACTAAAACATGACCAAACCAGTCGACACGGGATCAGGTCATCCCTTGCTTTCCCGCATCTATTTTGATGCTGCGGGTGACGCGATCATTGCCAGTAGCACCGCCGGCTTAGCGATTGAATGCAACGAAACTGCGCTGACTTTTTTCGGATGTACCCGCGAACAATTCATCGGATCTTCGCCACTTACTTGGTCGCCTGAATTCCAACCCGATGGACGACGAAGCGATGTGGCAGCGACAGAGTATTTTGCTCAAGCGACAGCAGGCGGCCTCACTTGCTTTGAGTGGCAAAACCAGCGCCTTGATGGAACACCCATTACCGTAGAAGCCACAGTGCGCTTCGCGCGCGTTGCCGGAGAGGATCTGTTCATCATCGTCTCACGGGATATTTCTGAACGCAAACGGGCTGCAGCACAAGACATTGAAGCGCAAGAGCGATTTGAGCGAATTACCAAACTGGTCCCCGGCATGGTCTATCAGTTCAAACTTCGACCAGATGGCATCTTCTGCATGCCCTATGTGAGCGAAGCGATACATGCGCTATTCCACCTCAGTCCTGAGGAGGTAAGAGACGATGCGTCAAGGCTTATTCAGCGCACACATCCGGACGATTTGCCTGCGCTGATCGCATCGATTCAAGCATCCGCCAGGGACTTGACGCCTTGGCAACATGAGTACCGTTTGAAATACGACGATGGCAGTGTTTGCTGGGTATATGGAAACAGTGTGCCGCAACTGGAGTCGGATGGTTCAGTGCTATGGCATGGCTTCGTGACTGACATTAGCAAGAGCAAGGAATTCGAGACGACACTGCAACGACGCAGGGTCATGATGGAACGTACGGAAAGTATTGCTCGACTAGCCAGTTTTGAATGGGATGTAGATACCAACGCCGTTACGTGGTCGCCAGAGATGTTCCAGTTATTTGGTCGCGACCCCGCCCTGGGCATTCCCAATCTGGAAGGGCAAGCCGAGCTGTACACCCCGGCTAGCACGCAGATACTTATTGATGCGGTCAGTAAAGCAGTGTCGCAGGGTACGCCGTACACAGTCGAGTTAATGACCGTGCAACCCGATGGAGAGCAACGCCCTTGCATCGCCAGAGGATTCCCGGAGCGTGATGACAGCGGGCGTGTGGTTCGCGTGGCCGGGTTGGTTCAGGACATTACCGCGCACAAGGAAGCACAGGCATCTCTGATCGCTAGCGAGGAGCGTTGGAAATTCGCCATAGAAGGGGCTGGCGACGGGCTGTGGGACTGGAATGTACAAACCGGTGAAGCGTTTTACTCAACCCGCTACAAGCAAATGTACGGATACGCTGATGAAGACTTTGGAACCACCGGCAAGGAATGGAGCGATCGCATCCACCCTGAAGATGCGCCGGGTGTTTTTGCTGCTCTGCAGCCCTACATGGACGGCAAACCAGGCAGCGCCACAGTAGAGTTCCGCATGTTGTGCAAAGACGGCAGCTGGTTGTGGACGATGGGGCGTGGAATGGTAGTTGAGCGCGATTCAAATGGCAAATCTGTTCGCATGATTGGCACCAATGCCGACATTTCTCTCAACAAACGGGCGCAGGAGAAGCTCCAGCTTGCCGCCGGTGTCTTTACCCATGCATTGGAAGGCATCGTAATCACCACGCCCGATGCGACGATCATCGATGTGAATGATGCCTTCGCCCAAATCACAGGCTACAGCCGAGAGGAAGTCATCGGACGAAACCCGCGAATTCTCAGTTCCGGCAGACATGATTCGAGTTTCTATTCCGTCATGTGGGCCGCTTTGGCGCAGAAGGGCCACTGGAGCGGTGAAGTATGGAACCGCCGCAAGAACGGCGACATTTATCCTGAGTGGCTGAGTATCAGCTCCGTAAAAGACGGCAATGGCGCAGCTACACATTGCGTCGGAATCTTCACCGACATCAGCGAGCGCAAGTCTGATCAGGAGCAAATTGAATCGCTGGCTTTCTACGATCCGCTAACGCGTCTACCAAACCGACGCCTCATGCTAGACCGGTTAGCGCAAGCATTGCATACTGGCGCTCGCCATACGAGCAAGGGTGCCCTACTGTTTGTGGACCTTGACAACTTCAAAACCATTAACGATACGTTGGGCCATCATCAAGGAGACTTACTGCTCACGCAGGTGGCACAGAGACTGAAAGCTTGCGTACGCGAAGGCGACACTGTGGCTCGATTGGGAAGCGACGAATTTGTGGTGATGATTGAAGACTTGAGTGACGACGAGCAGGATGCGGCTAACGAAGCCGAGACCGTGGGTGAAAAAATACTGGCTTCACTTTCGCAAAGCTACCCGCTTGCTGATGGTGCACACCACAGTACGGCGTGTATCGGCATTACCCTGTTTGGCGGGGCGCGGCAAGAAAGCAATGAAGAACCGCTCAAGCGTGCAGAGTTGGCGATGTTCCAGGCCAAGGCCGTCGGACGCAATTCCATGCGTTTCTTTGATGCGCAGATGCAAGCCCAGGTGTCCGCACATGCCGCACTAGAGGCCGACTTGCGTGGAGGAATAGCGGCAAATCAGTTCTTGCTGTATTACCAGCCCCAGGTCGTTGGGGCGGGCCATGTCACCGGCGTAGAGGCACTTCTTCGCTGGCAGCATCCACTTAGAGGTTTGGTTTCGCCAGCGGAATTCATCCCCCTGGCAGAAGAGACGGGGCTGATTCTGCCAATCGGTCAATGGGTGATTGAGGCGGCGTGCAATCAGTTGATCGCTTGGGCCAACGATCCTGTGCTTTGCCAACTAACGGTGGCAGTGAACGTAAGTGCACTTCAATTCCAGCAAGCTGACTTCGTAGACAGTGTTTTGGGCATACTTAAGCGTACTGGCGCCACCCCAAGGCTTCTCAAACTTGAGCTCACTGAAAGCATGCTGGTTGACGATGTTGAGAACGTTATCGCTAAGATGGGCATACTCAAGGCACATGGCGTGTGCTTTTCTTTGGATGACTTTGGAACTGGCTACTCTTCACTGGCTTACCTCAAGCGTCTTCCACTGGATCAACTCAAAATTGACCAAGGCTTTGTGCAGAATATTGTTTCCGACTCCAATGATGCTGCCATAGCCAAAATGGTGGTGGCTTTGGCAAATAGCCTGGGACTGTCAGTGATCGCAGAAGGGGTAGAAATGCAAGCGCATGCAGACTTTCTGGCTCAATTGGGATGTCTTGCTTATCAAGGCTATCTATTCGGCAGACCCATGCCAGTAGCAGCATTTGAAACATTTGCGAGAAATCGTTGATCTGTCCGAATTGCGACTTGATCTGACGAGGTACTGCTTGCGCAGCGGCTGTAGTTGTCGGCATTGTCCGATCCAACTGTTTTTCAAGGGCCTAAATTGACTTACTCGTCAAGTTTGCGATTTAGCGGACTTAAATAAACGCCTCATTCAGCAAAACCCGTTGCGGCAATGAAAAAAGCGGCCCAAGGGCCGCTTTTCATTGACGATCAGGTCGACCGCCTTATTCGACTTTCGCTTTGGAGCGCAGATCTTCCTGGAATTTCGTCATTTTCTGCTGCTGCAATTGCTGGGCAATTTGCGGCTTCACGTCGTCGAGCTTAGGCATTTGGGCGTCACGCACGTCTTCCAGGCGAATGACGTGGTAGCCAAACTGGGATTTCACCGGTGTTTCAGTGGTTTTACCCTTGGTCAGCGCTACCAGAGCTTCAGAGAACTCTTTCACGTAGTTGCCGGGAGGTGCCCAATCCAGATCGCCACCATTGGCGCCGGAACCTGGATCCTTGGATTGTTTTTTGGCAATCACATCAAACTTTTCGCCTTTTTTCAGCTTGGCAATGATGGCCTTGGCTTCGTCTTCTTTTTCCACCAGGATGTGGCGAGCGCGGTATTCCTTGCCAGCGTTGGCAGACACGAACTTGTCGTATTCGGCCTTGATTTCTTCATCGGTGACCGGGTTTTTCTTTTGGTAGTCACCAAACAACTCACGGATCAGGATCGATTGGCGGGCCAACTCCATCTGGTTTTTGTAGTCTTCTGTGCCATCAAAACCGCGGGCCTGGGCTTCCTGCACAAAAATCTCGCGGGCAATGATTTCTTCACGCAACTGGCCTTGCATGTCCGGAGTAACCGGGCGTCCGGAACGGGCCACTTGCTGGGACAGCGCATCCATGCGTGCCTTGGGAACTGGTTTGCCATTGACAATGGCAATGTTCTGCGCCATTGCGGCGGGAGCCATGGCAGCCAGCAGGGACACTGCGGCGATGGCGTTGATAACTTGCTTTTTCATTCCATTTCCTTTTGGGATATTCAAATCGGGGGAGGGTGCCGCAGGGCTAGTTTTCGGTCTCTATGGCCAGTGCGTGCAAGCCCTGGTCCATGAAATCTTGCAGCGCATCATACACAAGCCGATGGCGTGCCACGCGGCCCAGTCCTGTAAATAAAGGTGAAGCTACGCGCACCCGAAAATGGGTACCAAACCCGGAGCCGTTGGCGCCTGCGTGCCCGGCATGCTGAAAGCTCTCATCGATCACCTGCAATCGGCTTGGCTGCAGCCGGTCCGTCAGACGCTGCTGCAACTGCTCGGCAGTGGGCCCGGTGCTCATGGCGCTGCGTCCTTTGGCGCGTCCTGGTCTTTGAGGTGCGGCGCTATATAAAGACCCTGGGCCAAAATGAAGGCCAGCGGAAAAGCATAGCCCCAGAGTTTGAAGTTCACCCAGGTTTCCGTGCTGTGGTAGAGCACCACATAGGCGTTGATCAGTGCCATGAAGGCGGTGTAGAGCACCCAGGCTACGTTCAGCTTGTGCCAGATGCCATCGGGCAACATCAGCTGGCTACCGAGCAGCATTTTCAGAAAGTTTTTGTGCAGGACCCATACCGCCACCGCCAGCGCAATGGACATGGCGGCGTACAAAACCGTGGGTTTCCATTTGATGAATCGGTCGTCATGCAGCACCAGCGTGAGCGTGCCGAACAGCAGAACGAGCACCAGGGTGATCTTGTGCATGGCCTGCAGTCTGCGGTCCATGGCGTAGATCAGCCCTGTTTGCACCAGGGTAGCTGCCATCAGCACACCGGTACCGATGTAGATGTCGTACAGCTTGAATGCGCCGAAAAACAGCAGGATGGGGAAAAAGTCGATCAGAATTCTCATGTGGAGGTGAAGTGTAGCGAGGCAGAGTTCATGCAGTAGCGCAGGCCCGTATCTGTGGGGCCATCCTCAAACACATGTCCCAGGTGGGCCCCGCACTGGGCGCACACGGTTTCCACCCGCACCATGCCGTGGGTGGTGTCGGTGATTTCTCGAATGGCGCCAGGAATTGCCAGCGAAAAACTGGGCCAGCCGCAATGGGCATCGAACTTGGTACCAGAGTCAAACAGCTTGGCATCACAGCACATGCAGTGGTAGCTGCCGTCAGCCCAGTGCGACTCGTACTTGCCCGAAAAAGGGCGCTCGGTCGATGCGTGGCGCGTAACCTGGTACGCAACAGGTTCGGCCCCTTTTTGTGCCAGCAAGGCTTGCCACTCTTCGGCGGTTTTCTCAATGGAGTAGGTCATGCAGAAGTCTTTCAAGTCAAACGCGGGGTCAGGAACTGCAGCTGATACTGATGCTGGTAGCCCAATCGGGCGGGAAGTTCGCCCAGGATTCAAATTCCGGATGCTCGTCATATGGAGTCGCCAGTACCTTTTGCAACTGCGCCAGAACTGAAAAATCCTTGGCCTTGGCAGCAGAGATGGCAATTTCACCCAGATGGTTGCGCAACACAAATTTTGGGTTGATTTTAAGCATCAAATCGGATGCCAGCCCTTGATCCTGCTGCGCGACTAGCTCTGAATACGATAGCAACCAGGCATCGACAGCTGCACGATCCAAAAACAGGTCGGCGACGGAGCGATCACGCAGGTCTGCAGCCCGGGCCCAACGGCTCAGCCGTCGCCAAAAAATCGTGTAGTCCACCCGGTCCTGCGCCAGCAACTTCAAAAGGTCGGAGGCCAGGGCCTGGGTATGTTCCGTGGCGTCACCGAAACCCAGTTTGGCCGCCATGCGTTGGGCAAACGCCTTGGGGTAAATGGACTTGTACGTTTCTAGCGCCTCGATGGCCCGGTCTTGTTCACCAATCAGCGGCAGCAGCGCCTGCCCAAGACAATACAGGTTCCAGTAGGCCACCTGGGGCTGCCTCCCAAAGGCGTACCGCCCTTGTGTATCGGAATGGTTGCAAACATGGGCGGGGTCATAAGCGTCCATGAACTGAAACGGGCCATAGTCCACCGTCAAGCCCAGAATGCTCATGTTGTCGGTGTTCATCACCCCATGGCAGAAGCCGACCGCTTGCCATTGGGCCATTAAATGCGCCGTTCGCTGGGTCACGGCAGCAAGCAAAGCCACATAGGGCGCACCGTCAAAACCTGCGTCCAGGCGGCACTCAGGGTAGTACCGGTCGATCACGTAATCGGCCAGCTGGCGCAACTGGGGGTGCTGGTCGTGGTGACAAAAATGCTCAAAATGCCCGAATCGGACAAAACTCGGTGCCACACGGGTTACAACGGCAGCTGTCTCCACGTCTTCTCGCCGAACAGGCAAATCGGACCCCGCGATGGCCAGCGCGCGGGACGTTGGAATACCCAGCGCATGCATAGCCTCGCTGGCCAGAAACTCCCGAATGCTGGAACGCAAGACCGCGCGGCCATCGCCCATTCTTGAAAAGGGCGTCAGCCCAGCGCCTTTGAGCTGAACTTCCTGCCCGCTGGTTTCACCCAGCCAAATTGCACGGCCGTCGCCCAGCTGGCCAGCCCATTGGCCAAACTGGTGCCCGCTGTACACCGAAGCGAGTGGCTGGCTGCCTTGAACCGTGCGATTACCGGCTAGCAGGTGCAGCCAATCGTCGGAAGTCTCCCATCCCGGTTTCAGCCCAAGCCCGAGACCGACTAAAGGGCTGTGCCCAACCCAGTAGGGCGCAGGCAGGGGGCTGGGGGGCTGGTTTACAAAAAAGTCTTCTCCCAGTTGCGAAAAACCTGGGTCCCAGACAAGTCCTGTCTCGACGGACTGCAAGACAGAGTTCAAAAATGTCATAGGTGAATTGTCACGGATTGGACAAACACCCCAAACTTACAGGGACTTACAACGGGTACTATTGCGGCTTCATAAATCAGGAGACAGACACATGCTAGGTTTGATGCAAAACCACCAGTTGATGATTTCATCGCTGCTCGTATTCGCGGAACGCCACCACGGCGAGGGAGAGGTGGTTTCCAGGCGCGTCGAAGGTGATTTGCACCGCTATACCTATAAGGATGTGGGCACGCGGGCCCGCAAGGTGGCCAATGCGCTGGATCAGATGAAAATCGCATTCAGTGACCGCGTGGCTACACTGGCCTGGAATGGCTACCGCCATCTGGAGCTGTATTTTGGTGTGAGCGGTTCCGGTCGGGTTCTGCACACGCTCAACCCGCGTCTGCACCCGGACCAGATTGTCTGGATTGCCAACCATGCCGAAGACCAGGTGGTGTGCTTTGACATGACCTTCCTGCCCATCATCAAAGCCGTATTCAGCCGTTGCACCACGGTGAAGCACTGGATTGCCCTGTGTGATGCGGACAAACTGCCTGCTGACAGTGGCATACCGGGCCTGCAGAGCTACGAGGCCTGGATTGGTGCCCAGCCTTCCGAGTACGAATGGCCGGAGTTTGACGAAAACTCGGCGTCCAGCATGTGCTACACCAGCGGCACCACTGGTAACCCCAAGGCAGCCCTGTACAGCCACCGCTCCACCATGATCCATGCGCTGTCTGGCGCATTGCCAGATGCCCTGAGCATGAGCGCGCGCGACTGCGTGCTTCCTGTGGTGCCGATGTTCCACGTCAATGCCTGGGGGCTGCCGTATTCCGCAGCCATGACCGGTGCCAAGCTGGTGTTTCCCGGCCCGGCCATGGATGGCAAGTCCATTTATGAGCTGATCGAAGGCGAGAAAGTCAGTTTTGCCGCAGGCGTTCCGACTGTGTGGCAAATGATGCTGGGCCATATGCAGGCCGGTGGTTTGAAGTTCTCCACACTCAAACGCACCGTCATCGGCGGCTCGGCTTGCCCACCCGCCATGATCACCGCCTTCAATGACCACTTCGGCGTGGAAGTGCTGCACGCCTGGGGCATGACCGAAATGTCGCCTTTGGGAACGGTCTGCACCCTCAAGAACAAGCATCTAGAACTGACGCCTGAAGAAAAGATGAAAGTCCGGCTCAAACAGGGTCGTGGCGTCTTCGGTGTCGATATGAAAATTGTGAATGAACAGGGCGCCGAGTTGCCCTGGGATGGCAAAGCCTATGGCGACCTGCTGGTCAAAGGCCCCTGGATTTTGAGCGAATACTTCAAAGGGGAGGGCGGCTCACCCCTGGTGGATGGTTGGTTCCCTACGGGCGACGTGGCCACCATCGACGCCGATGGCTACATGCAGATTACCGACCGCAGCAAGGACGTGATCAAGTCCGGTGGCGAGTGGATCAGCTCCATTGATGTGGAAAACATTGCCATGGCACACCCTGCGGTGGCTATGGCAGCCTGCATTGGAATGAAACACCCCAAGTGGGACGAACGCCCCATCATTGCGGTAGTGAAAAAGCCGGGTGCGGAAGTGACGCGTGACGAACTGATCCACTTCTACGAGGGCAAAACCGCTAAATGGCAGATTCCGGATGATGTGGTGTTTGTTGATGCCATTCCCCTGGGCGCTACGGGCAAGATGCAAAAAACCAAATTGCGCGAACTCTTGAAAGACTACCAGCTCCCCGGAGCCTGAAAGATTTCAGTCGCATTGGTGATAAGGCTTGGTGGAAACCCTCGCGCAGCGGACGAGGAAATCTTGTACGCTGCGTCAACGCAATAAATCTATAGGAGACGACGATGAAAAACGCTATCAAATGGGTAAGTGCCGCAGCCATTCTGGTCTGCGCGCAGGGCGCTTTTGCGCAAAAAGGCGAGACTGTCAAACTGGTCCGTATCGACCCGCTGACAGGTCTACTGGGACCAGTGGGCATCAGCCAGGACAAGGGCTACAAGTTTTTTGCCGAGAAATTCAGCGGCGCGGGTAACCCTGCAGGAGTGAAGTTCGAATTCACCACCATTGACAACAAACTCAGCCCTGCTGAAAGCCTGAACGCCTTGAAGGCCGCTATCGACCAGGGCGTGCGTTACATCATCCAGGGCAACGGTTCTTCCGTCGCGCTGGCATTGTCCGATGCCATTACCAAGCACAACGAGCGCAATCCTGGCAAGGAAGTGCTGTACCTCAACGACTCGGCCGTGGACCCAGACCTGACCAACAGCAAGTGCAGCTACTGGCATTTCCGCTTTGACGCAGACACTTCCATGAAGATGGAAGCCATGTCGAGCTTCATGGAAACCCAGAAAGACATCAAAAAGATCTACATCCTGGGCCAAAACTACTCGCACGGCGTGCAAGTGGCCAAGTTTGCGAAGGAAACCCTGGCCCGCAAGCGTCCAGACATCCAGATCGTTGGCGAAGACCTGCACCCATTGGCACAGACGCGTGACTTTGCTCCCTACATTGCAAAGATCAAGGCTTCCGGAGCGGATACCGTGATTACCGGAAACTGGGGTTCTGACCTTTCCTTGCTGGTCAAGGCGGCAAATGACAACGGCTACAACGGCAAGTTCTTTACCTACTACGCTGGTGTCACCGGAACTCCAACCGCCTTGGGAAGCAACGGCGCCGGACGGGTTTATCAGATTGCCTACAACCACTACAACATGGGTGGGCAGATGGACAAGTGGATGAATGAGTTCAAGGACAAGTACAAAGACGATTTCTACACTGGCTCCACCATCCGCATTTACCAGATGCTCGGTGCAGCCATGGCCAAGGCCAAATCCACCGATCCGGTGAAGGTGGCGGCTGCTTTGGAAGGCCTGAAAGTCGACAGCTTCAACGGCGAAGTGGAAATGCGCAAAACTGACCATCAGTTGCAGCAACCGCTTTACATGACCGTTTGGCAGAAAGCTGACAAAAAGTACCCTTACAGCCCGGAGAACACGGGCATGACCCTGGCTCCCCTGAAGGAGTACCCCAACTACGTCTCCAGCACGCCCACCAGCTGCCAGATGAAGCGACCAGGATGATTGTTCCCCCACGCTCCGCCGTTTCACGGGTCGCTGCCCCCCGAGGGGGCTAATTTGGCTCCGCCGCTCTTCGAGAGCCCTTGGGGCGGCCCGGCGGGAAATTGCTTTGTTCCCTGAGCCCGCAAAGGACAGCTATTGCGGGCTTTTTTATTGGTTTGCGTGAATAAGGTAGCTTCGCTATGGAGTTTTTCATCATCTCCACGCTCAACGGGCTGAGTTACGGCCTGTTGTTGTTCATGCTGAGTTCCGGTTTGACCCTGATCTTCAGCATGATGGGCGTGCTCAATTTCGCCCACGCTTCGTTTTATATGCTGGGTGCCTATGTGGGCTACACCGTGTCGCAGGTGGTGGGGTTCTGGCCCGCCTTGGTGATAGCACCCCTGGTGGTGGGCGCCATGGGCTCGCTGTTTGAACGCCTGGCGCTTCGCAAAGTGCATAAATTCGGGCATGTGCCTGAACTGCTGATTACGTTTGGCCTGTCCTACGTTCTGCTGGAACTGGTGCAGCTGATTTGGGGCCGGATCGCCCTGGAATTCCGTCCGCCCGAGATTTTGCAAGGCCCGGCCTTCACTCTGATCAACCATTCCTTGCAAGGCCTGAGCATGGTATGGGGCGCAGCCTCGCCCGAGATGTGCAGCGCGGCCGACGCAGCTGTTCGACTTGTCTGCTCTCCATTTCCGGCGACGCGTGGTTTCATGATGCTGGTGGCACTGGTGATGCTGGGTTCTGTCTGGCTGCTGTTAACCCATACCCGTATTGGCCTGGTGATCCAGGCTGCCCTGACGCACCCGGACATGGTTGAGTCCCTGGGCCACAACGTTCCACGCATCTTCATGCTGGTATTTGGCGCTGGAGCGGCTCTGGCAGGTTTGGCTGGCGTGATAGGTGGAAGTACCTTTTTGACCGAACCTGCCATGGCGGCAACGGTAGGCTCCATCATCTTCGTGGTCGTGGTGGTGGGAGGGATGGGGTCCCTGTCAGGGGCCTTCATGGCATCCGTCCTGATTGGGGTGATTCAGACCTTTGCCGTGGCTTTCGATTTTTCGCTTGGCACCCTGGCACAACAAATGGGTGTGCCACTGAGCGCTTCTGCCAGCAATAACTCCCTTGTGAAGCTGACCCTGTCCCAGGTCGCACCCATCCTGCCATATTTGTTTCTGGTGCTGATCCTGATTTTCAGACCCAAAGGCCTTCTTGGCACGCGGGAGGGGTAGGTCATGAAAACACATTACACGTTCAAGCCTATCAATGTGGGGCGATGGGTCGTTTGGACGGCTTTTGCCATACCGCTGCTGGTTGCTCCGCTGATTTTCAAAAGTGGGCTGGGTATTACCGTGCTGTCGCAGATGGGCATCGCCATCATCGCCTGCCTGTCCTACAACATGCTGCTCGGGCACGGTGGGATGCTGAGCTTTGGTCACGCGGTCTACACCGGTTTGGGTTCCTATCTGGCCATTCATGCCTTGAACAGCATTGCTGATGGCGCCTTGCCTATACCGGTGTCTACCGTTCCATTGGTTGGCGGGTTGGCGGGTATGGGCTTTGCAGTGCTGTTCGGCTACGTCACTACCCGAAAGGCAGGTACCACTTTTGCCATGATCACCCTGGGTTTGGCCGAGCTGGTGTTTGCCATGTCGCTGATGATTCCAGAGTTCTTTGGCGGTGAAGGGGGCGTGTCGGGTAACCGGGTGATTGGCCAACCCGTCATGGGCATCTCTTTTGGCCCGGCCGTTCAGGTGTACTACCTGATTGCGGTCTACACCTTTATCTCCGTGGCGGCGATGTTTGCATTTACGGGTACACCTTTGGGGCGCATGCTCAACGCGGTGCGAGACAACCCCGAGCGCGTAGAGTTTATTGGCTACAACCCGCAGCGTGTGCGCTACACCGCCTTCATCATCGCGGGCTTTTTTGCCGGTATTTCAGGTGGCCTGGCAGCATTGAATTTTGAGATCGTGACTGCCGAGGTGGTGGGGGCAGCGCGCTCCGGCGCCTATTTGCTTTTCACCTTTCTGGGTGGTGCCACCTTCTTCTTTGGTCCCATCATCGGCGCCATTCTGATGGTGCTGGCTTTTGTGTTGCTCAGCGAGTTCACCAAGGCCTGGCTCTTGTACCTGGGTCTGATATTTCTGTTCATGGTGATGTATGCACCCGGCGGCATTGCGAGCCTGATCATGATGAATCTGCGCGTTGCCAAATACGGCAGGCTGCGCACATTGTGGGTGAGCTATCTGGGGTTGGCAGGCACTGCAGTGGCGGGGCTTGCTGGTGCTGCAGCCGTGGTGGAGATGATTTACCACCGTCAACTCGATGCTGCCATGGGTTCGGAGTTCGCTTTCATGGGTGCCATGCTGGACGCGCAGGGCCTCAACAGCTGGTTTGGTGCCGTGTTTGTGCTGGTTACTGGCTTTGGCTTGTTTGAGGTGTGCCGTCGGGAATACGTCAAGCAGTGGAGCAAGATTCAGGAAGACATTGAGAAAGAAATCATGCGCCAGGAGGCCCTATGAGCGGCACGACCAACCCCACTGTGCCCTATGCGCTGGAGCTGCGCGACCTGCGCAAGAGCTTTGGCAAGACAGAGATTATTCGGGGCGTCGATCTGGCGGTGAAGAGTGGCGAACGTGTCGCCATCATTGGGCCCAACGGCGCCGGAAAATCCACGCTGTTTAACCTGATCAGCGGCCGCTTTGAGGCCAGCAGCGGTGATGTGCTGCTGCACGGGCATCGCATCAACGGCAAAAA
>CAJBMJ010000053.1 GCA_903954045.1 uncultured beta proteobacterium
TCCTGCCGACAGCACCTGTTCGCTCATCCAAAGCGTCTGGTCAGCCGAGCCCTGGTACACCGGCACTTTGCGTAGGGCACCGTAGGCAAACTTCTGCGTGAGTTCCAGGAAGATGGACTTGTAGACGCGATAGCGCACACCCACTTCCACGCCGGCCGTCCAGCCGTTCACCTGCCACCAGTCATTGCTGGCAAAGCAGCAAATGTTCTCACTCACCTCGGCGCTGGACCCCGAGCTGGTGGGCGAGGTGCTGCGCGTCATGCGCACGGTTGCCGAAGAGGGGCGCACCATGATTGTGGTGACCCACGAGATGGGCTTTGCGCGCGAGGTGAGCAACCGCGTGGTGTTCCTGCACAAGGGCCAGATCGAAGAGCAGGGCGCGTCAAACGAGGTGCTGCTGCGCCCGCACAGTGAGCGACTGCAGGCGTTTCTGTCGAACAGTTTGAAGTAGCGGGGTGGGTGCTGCACAGCTTCGGCAGCTGACCAAGTGGTGCAGTTAGCGTTGCCGATGTTGTTGTAGGGTAATCTGGCCTGCAGCCCTCGTGGAATATGCGCAACCAGCTATTAATTCAGGAGTGATTTGGCTTCCCGTTGACAGAAGAGAAGTGCGCAATACTGGATATACCCCAGTATCATCGGGCACCCAGCCCACGCTGGCACTGCCCCATGCCCGCCACCGCACGCCCAACGCAAGCGCATTCTCACGCGGGTGGGCCAGCGGGTGCAAAGCCAAAGCTCTACAACCCGCGTCACCCCGAGCGGACTCTGCTCTACCAAACCATAGCAGAACACTTCGAGACTTGGCATGAGCTGGCCAGTGCCGGTCAGTTCGACGGGCAGGGCGACCACCACACCCCCAAGTCTTATGTCCGCCAAGCTTTCCGCAAGTACCTCGAATGCGGCATCTTTGCCCACGGCTTTGCCAGAGTCTGGTGTGATAACTGCGGCCACGACTACTTCGTGGCCTATTCCTGCAAGGGCCGGGGCGTGTGCCCCTCGTGCAACACGCGGCGCATGGTGGAGACGGCCGCGCACCTGACGGATCACGTCTTTCCCCGCCTGCCGGTGCGCCAGTGGGTGCTGTCGGTGCCCAAACGGCTGCGTTACTTCATGCAGCGCGACGGTGCTGTACTGAATATGGTGCTGCGCATCTTCTTGCGGGTGATCGCACAAAGTCTGCAGGCCCACTGCCCGGGTGCCGCCAATGCTGACAGGGTTGCCTTGCACATCGGCGCAGTCGCTTTCATCCACCGCTTTGGCTCCAGCCTGAACGGGCATGTGCATTTTCATGTGCGTGTAGTCGACGGGGTGTTTGAAGAAGTGGCACTCGACCATTGGACTACCCGTAAGCGGGTAGTCATGGCCATCCGGTTACGCTGCACTGCCGGCCCAGGATTTTCCGCCACCAGCGTCAGCAATACGGCTGGGATGCCGGCGATTGAGCGACAGCTTTATGGAACCTCAACGGTGAAAATCTTTCTGTTGCCCTGAAGCTGACACCCGGGAGCACCGGCTCCTGGTCCAGGCCGTGTAAAAACAGTTTTAGTGCGGGTCACACGCAAGTCTGGCTCGGTAGATGAGCATGGAATCACTCACCAGGCGCATGAGCGGGTTGATATTTTTGGAATCCGTGGGTTTGTGTTTTTGAGAA
>CAJBMJ010000054.1 GCA_903954045.1 uncultured beta proteobacterium
CAAAGGCCATTGTGCGCAGACGCAGCCTTTTCAATGTTCCGATTCTTGTAGTGTGTGTCTTTGGTGTCTATCACCGCAAAGGGTGATGAGAGGTAACCCATATGGGTAGGGGGGTCATTGCGGCCCACTTTTGTGCCGGAATCCTTTGCGTTTGTCTGCGCAGGGTGGGGCACAACCCCCACCTATTGGGGGAATGCACCCAACGGAAATGAATGGTTTCGCCCCATTTTTCCATCCCCTTGGGTCTTTCTCCTCTGTAGCGCACCGAAACTGGCAGAACTCTTGCAGTCGGCACGCATGTTGCAAACATGGCTCGGTGTGAACTGAATCATCCGATTAACTGCATTTCGATTGAAGGATCCAACCATGATCTCCAAAAAAACAGCCTTGCTTTCCCTATTCCTGACCATCGGCTGGTGCACCTGCGCTATCGCTTCGGGCTCGAACTCTCATAGCAACGGAAGCGACGATAGCAGCACTCACCACCAGGGTCTGGACGATAGCGCGGAACATCAGGCATTGGATGATGACTTGCATCGCAACCATGGAATGTCGGTGACCCACCATGCAGATGGACATTTGGAAATCAATGACACGCACGGAAACCGATACAGCTACCGACTTAGCAGTCAGCAAAGCACGGGGGCAGCTTGCACAGACAGTCGCCCGGTTTGCTACGCGGCCAACGGTGATGACAGCCAGTCCCTGTCTGTGTCGTACGGCAGTGGAAAGTCGAGCATTGCCCATGGTGAATCCCATAGCGGCTCGGAAGTGTCTGAGCACGCTGCGAGGCTTGGATACGTCGTAGTTTCCTCTGCAAATGGTCTGGTCACGGTGCGCCATTCGACCAATGCAACGACCTTGAAAATTCGCTTTGGGGCGCGGCTCACGCAAGGTGTCGCCGGAATTGCCAGCGGAATTCGCATGGAATCAGACGGCCGCATTGTCGTGAGATATTCGGACAGCATCGAGCAGGAGATCGTGATCGTGCCTTGATGGCTCCAAACTGTGGCCTGCTGACCGTCAGGAATTCATTGTTTGTTTGATAAATCCGCCTTTATTGGCGGATTTTTTTGCCATCTTCTGCAACGTGGCATTTGCGAAAAGATAAGATGCTCAGAATCGTTTGAAGTGAGTTTGGACGTTCTGAAAAGAGATTACGAATGACTGAGCCTGAAATGAGCGCCGCCAACTCAGAGCGACTGGTCCTGGCACTAAAGGATGAGCTGATCACCATCGGGATTCCGCCACGACCTACTGTCCTGCAAAGTATTGAGCGGGAAATGCGACAGGATGAGCCGGACTATTCAGTGTTGGAGAAAGTCATCAGCCTGGACGTAGGTTTGGCTGCAAGTCTGCTCAAAATTGCCAAGTCGCCTTTGTTCGGAAGTGCGTCTGCCAATGTCACGACGGTAAAAACAGCACTTCAGATACTGGGTTTAAAGACTGTAGCTACGGCCATTGCCGGCCTGTCTCTGCGAAAAGCCTTTGCTAACGTACCCAATCTTGAGCGGTTCTGGGATGCTTCCGCATGTGTTGCGCAAATTTCTGCCTGGCTGGTTACCAAGGTTCCTTGCTCAGAGAAGAAAATCCGGCCAGAAGAGGTGTACACATTTGGATTGTTCAGGGACGCAGGCATTCCAGTCCTGTTAGCCAACTACTCTGACTATCTGGACATTCTCAAAGTGGCAAACGCGGAAGCGAATCAGCCGTTTACCACCATTGAGGATGAGGAGCTTGGGGTCAACCACGCATATATCGGGTCAAAACTCGCCAAGGATTGGGAACTACCGCAGGAGTTTCGCAGTGCTATCGAGTTCCATCACAACCGCGGCATGATTGAAGGCACCGAAGCGGCTCAAATCCCGATGGCTTCGAGGTACTTCATTGCCATCTCGCAGATGGCGGAATCGTTTCACCAGCAGGCCACTCAGAAAAGCCAGACCCTGGAATGGGTCAAACTGGGCATGGCATGTCTTGGCGTGCTTGGGATAACCCAGGATGAAGCGGCGGCATTGTTTGACCAGATGATCGCGGAAGGCGTCCCGTTGCGACCCGAGTTCTGAACCTTACAGTTCAAGCCAGGGCGATTGCCGTTACAAAAACAACCTTGACCACCAGCCAGGTGGCGATAACGATGCCCCAGGTTTTCCACTTGACTCTGGGGGTATTGAGCTTGTTTTCTGCAATCGTAAACAGCACCGCGCAAGCCAAGCCAAACACCAGGCCCACCAGTCCCAGCGCTGTTTTTTGTTGCCAGTATTGGTCAGAATCGTCGGCGACAGGCTGAAAAAAGCTGATGACCAGGCCAAATACCAACCAGCGCACCAGGTAGCCCCACCACCGGGTCCAAAGGCCGGAGCCAACCTCTGGCCAGTGTTGTGTTTCGTGGGGAGGGGGGCGCATAGACAAAGTTTACCTAAAGGCGAACCCGCACCCGCGGTCAAATCGTGGAAAATTGTGTCTATGACCGAATCCACTTCATTTCCGCCCCTGCCCGACCGTCTGTCCATTGATCCTCGCAGTCCCCACCATGCCGCCGCTGTTTTCGAGCATGATGTGGGTATTCGTTTCAATGACAAGGAACGGCTCGATGTCGAGGAGTACTGTGTCAGCGAGGGTTGGATCAAGGTGCCGGCGGGCAAAACCCTCGATCGCAAAGGAAAGCCCCTGCTCATCAAACTCAAGGGTAAAGTGGAAGCCTTCTACAAGGTTAGCTAATATGAACAGCACACCGTTTGCCAAATCGCAGGATAAAGCGCCACTTGCCGCTGAAGGCAAGTATGAGTTGCTCCTGTTTCGTCTTGGTGATGATGCCCAGACGCATCAGCGCGAACTCTTTGGAATCAACGTGTTCAAAGTGCGCGAGATCGTTGTAGCACCGCATATCACCAGAATCGTGAATGCCCCGGAGTACACGGTCGGTCTGGCAGATATTCGCGGGCAGCTGATTCCGGTTATTGACCTGCCCCGCGTATCGGGTTGCATTGCCCAGTCCAATTCGGGAATAGTTTTGGTAACTGAGTTTGCACGCACCACACAGGCATTTTTGGTGGATGAAGTCATGGAGATCGTTCAGATCGAATGGCGGCATCTGCTGGCCTCTGACGGCGCGGGCGCAGGCCTGGTGTCCGGGATTGCCCGACTCGATGGCGATGCCGAAAATTCACGCCTCGCCCAAGTGCTCGATGTGGAGCAAATTTTGAGAAACGTGCTCCCGTCCACAGATATGCCATTGGATGACGGCAAGGGGTCGGCAGAGGTGAGCCTGCCGCCCGGGTCCGAAATTTTGTTTGCTGATGACTCCGCTGTGGCCCGACTCATCATTGAAGAAGGCTTGAAGTCCATGAACGTCAAGTTTGAAGTGGTCAAGAACGGGAAGGAGGCTTGGGACAGGTTAGGTGCCATGCACACACTTGCCCAGTCGGAAGGTAAATTGGCACGAGACAAGGTGGCTTTGGTCCTCACGGATCTGGAGATGCCGGAAATGGACGGCTTCACCCTGACCCGCAATATCAAGCAGGATCCGCGCTTTGCGGGTATTCCGGTCATCATCTACTCGTCTCTGACCGGAACAGCCAGTGAAAAGCACGCCAACAGTGTGGGTGCAGATGCCTACGTGGCCAAGTTTGAGCCCAAAGAACTCAGAGAAGCAATTCGCAACACGATGTCTTCACTACGGCGTTAAAGAGAGCGTTGATGGCCACCTTGTTTCCTGAAAAATCCGATGCGGACTCGCAGCGGGACGACGCGCCAACCGTTCCGGCCGCGCTGTTCTCGGAGGATGCCCCCTTGCCAGACATATCGCATGCGTTGGCGGGAGGACCTCTGCAAGTGGAGCCCGTTCGCCCTGCGGTGCCCCAGGGCCCGAGTCCCGAGCTGCGAAAGCAAGTTGCGCTTGAGGTTATCGATACCCACCACAAGCGTATCGCCGACACGATTCGCAATATGTGGGGTTACAAGGAATGCAGCGCCTACATCAACAAGCTGATCATGAACGGCGGGGATGGCATGGGCAATGCGCGCATAGGTTTCAATCAGCAGGCAGTGGAAGCCATGCTGGTGCTAGTGGAAATCCACGATGCGCAATTTGGCGCAGCAACGGATGACTTGGCCACAGGCTTTGCAGACTCCTCTGTGCGTTCCGGTCTGGACGGTGCGCGGTAGGCGATTTATTTGGTTTTGGCTGCCGAGGCAGCTGTGGCTTGGGCTTTGAGCGCAAATTCAGCACGCAGTGCACGCAGCTTCTCCCGTGGGTCTTCTTTGACTGTGGTCTGATCCAGTGCCATCTCGGCGATAAACCGGCTGGGCAGTGCCGCCACCATCTCGCGCCCTTTTTTACGCCTGCGTGTCCAGCTCACTGCAAGGCTGCGCTGAGCCCGGGTAATGCCCACGTACATCAGGCGGCGTTCTTCCTGCAGACGGGTGGCCATGTCCTCATTCGCAGCCTCATCGACTTTGCTGGAGCCTCCGATGGCATCTGCGCCGTTGCCCATTTTGAACGGCAACATGCCTTCAGTAACGCCCACCAGCATCACATGCGGCCACTCCAGCCCCTTGGCGGCGTGCAGCGTGGAGAGCGTGACAACGTTCTGGTCCTTTTCGCGCTCGCTGATCGTCGACAGCAGCGCAATGGTTTGAGACACCTCTAGCAGACTCTTCACTTCTCGCTCGCTGATGCCAGCCACGTCTTCGATCTGCCCGCCGCAGCGCTGGGCCATCCAATCACAAAACTCCAGCACATTGGTCCACTTGGCAGAGGCTATTTTTTCACTTTCTTCGCCGTCGTAAAGGTGCTTTTCGTAGGCGATCTCCTTGAGCCATTCACGCAAGAATGCAGAAGCATTCTCAGCACCCTCCGTGTGACGTGCGCGAAACTCCAGATCGTTCACATAGCGGCCAAACTCGTGCAGGCTTCCCAGCGCCTTGGTGTTTAGCGCGGCTCCCAAAGAGGCTGAAAATAGCGTTTCGAACAGGCTCAGTTTGTATTGGCTGGCATAAATGCCTAGCGTGCCCAGCGTCGTGTGCCCAATGCCCCGCTTGGGTGTGGTGACCGCCCGCAGGAACGCGGGGTCGTCGTCGTTATTGGCCCACAGGCGAAACCAGGCGCACAAGTCACGTATTTCTGCGCGGTCAAAAAAGCTTTGCCCGCCCGACACCTTGTAGGGAATATTGGCCTTGCGCAGCGCTTTCTCAAACGGTTTGGCCTGGTGGTTGGCGCGGTACAGCACCGCAAAGTCCCTGAACTCCTTGTACTGGGCACCAGCCTGCGCCAGGGTGCCTTCCACCCGCAAGCTCTGAATGCGCGCCACGGCCCGCTCTGCCTCGTGTTCTTCGTTGTCGGCATCAACCACCCGCACTGGCTCGCCTTCACCCAACTCCGAAAACAGCGTCTTGGGAAAGAGCTTGGGGTTGGGGCCGATGACGTTGTTTGCCGCACGCAGGATGGCGCTGGTGGAGCGGTAGTTCTGTTCCAGCTTGATTACCTTGAGCGCAGGAAAGTCGATGGGAAGTTTCTTCAGGTTGTCCAAGGTGGCTCCGCGCCAGCCGTAGATGGACTGATCGTCGTCACCCACTGCGGTAAACCGCGCGCCACTGGCAGGATTGCCACCTACCAACAGCTTCAGCATTTCGTACTGCGTGGCATTGGTGTCCTGGTACTCATCTACAAGGATATGGCCCATTAGCGCTTGCCACTTCTGCCTGACATGCTCATGATTTTGTAGCAACTTGAGCGGCAGGCTGATCAGGTCATCAAAGTCCACGCTTTGGTACGCGGTGAGCCGCTCTTCGTAACGCCCCATGATGGTGGCGATGATGCGTGCGTTGTCGTCTTCTGCGAGCGTCAGCGCTTGCGCCGCATTGAGTCCGGCGCTTTTCCAGCCACTGATGGTCCATTGCCATTGGCGCGCTGTAGCGGCATCGACGGTGCCCCCAGCATCTTTGAGGATGCTGGTGACGTCGTCGGTATCCAGAATGGAAAAAGAGGGTTTCAAACCCAGTGCGTCACCGTCCTGTCGCAACATGCGCACACCCAGTGCGTGAAACGTGCACACCACCACCTCTTTGGCAGCCTTGCCGATCAGCCCCTTGGCGCGTTCGCGCATTTCAGCGGCCGCCTTGTTCGTAAAAGTGATGGCAGCTATGCGGTTGGCGGGCATGCCGCTTTGGATCAGGCGTCCGATTTTGTGGGTAATCACCCGCGTTTTTCCTGAACCTGCCCCGGCCAGGACCAGGCAGGGTCCATGCATGTAGTTGACGGCCTCTTGCTGGGCAAGGTTCAGGCCATGGTTGACTGGGGATGCGGTGGGAGAAGCAGAGAGAGGAGCGGAAGACATGCAGACGAGCCAAAAGACAAGCGCACCATCTTACCGGGTGGCAGGTAGCCCGATCAGTGCAGTCCCACCACAAAAAAATCCCGCGACAATCGACCAGTGCTGCAAACTCTTTACGTCACCTTTCCTTTCTTCGCGCTGGTTCTGTGCGGATTCCTGGCCGCACGCAGGGGAATGCTTCCACTTGCCGCCATTCCCGGACTGAACGGCTTCGTGCTGTTTTTTGCGTTGCCTTGCATGCTGTACCGCTTTGGCGCATCCACCCCCATTGCCCAGTTGCTCGACTTCAATGTGGCGTTGACCTACCTTTTGTGCGCGCTCATCATGGTGGCCTTTGTGGTGGCAGTGACCTTGCATGGCCGTATAGGCTGGAATGACGCGGCCTTTGGCGCGCTGGTCGGGGCGTTTCCCAACACGGGCTTTATGGGCGTGCCGCTATTGGTAGCTCTTCTGGGAGCCAAAGCTGCCGGCCCAGCCATCGTGACCATCTTGGTAGATATGGTCATTACCTCCTCACTTTGCATCGCCCTTTCGCGTTTAGGCATGCCGCACCCCGGTGGCGGCAACCCTGCGGTACAGGCCGCCAAAAATGCCTTCAAAGGGGTAGCTGCCAACCCCATGCCCTGGTCGATCATGCTAGGTGGGCTTGTGTCTGCATTGCAGATTGAATTGCCCAAGCCCGTGGTGACGACTATCGGTTTGCTCGCCGATGCTGCGTCGCCCGTCGCACTTTTCACGATTGGCGCCGTGCTGGCCAGATCGCAAATCCTGGCGCGTGAAGACAAATCGCACGAAGTCCATTGGCAGGAGTATGTTCCGGTGGCCATGATCAAGTTGATCTTGCACCCCCTACTTGTATTGTTGGTAGGTACGACTGCTGTCGGGCTGGGCGTTCAAATCGACAAGTTCGCGTTGATGGTGCTCGTTTTGCTGGCTGCTTTGCCCAGTGCCAGCAATGTGTCTTTGTTGGCCGAGCGTTTTGGTGCGGACAACGGCCGCATCGCCCGCATCATTCTGGTCTCTACTTCGGCGGCCTTCTTTACTTTCTCAGGTGCAGTGGTCCTGATGACCGGCAAGTAGACGCGACTTTCGCGGGGCCATGCTGCGTTGTGCACAATGTAGCCCATGTATTCCATTGCTGATTTTTTTGGCCGTGTCGTTCGCCGTGTGCTGCGACTGGTACTTTTGCTTGCGGCAGGCGTGTTCGCATTGAGCCTTTTGATTGCGGTGCTCGGGGCTGTATTGCTAACCGCCGTATGGTCATTGCTCACGGGCCGCAAGCCTGCGGTTTTCACTACCTTCACCCGTTTTCGCCAGGCTTCACAGCATTTTCGCCATGGGCCCTGGGCTCCCCAGCAAACGCCTGCATCCACGGGATCCTTCTCAGCAGAGGTTGTTGATGTGCAAGCCAGCGAAGTGGTGGATGTGCCCACATCAGCAGGGCCAACTGTGCCGATCAGCAATCACCTTCTGGTTGTCAATGACCTTCGAAATTCCAATACGGCCAGGGGCAGCCAACCCGGCAATTAACGCAAGCTTGTCTGTCGGCGCCGTGGCGCTAAACAGAGAACTGAGTCTTGAATCACGCGTCCCGGGGTTACGCGGCCGATAGCATCTCAATTGCTTTTGGTGTGACTTGAAAAACATTGACCAGTTCAGCTAACTTGGCTGACTGGCCTTTCATCGATTCTGCGGCAGAGGCAGCCTGCTCTACCAGAGCTGCGTTTTGCTGGGTCACACTATCCATCTTTCCAATTGCGATACTCACTTGGTCAATGCCTGTCGTCTGTTCTGCACTGGCAGTCGCAATCTCGGCAATGATGGCGCTAACCCGATTGACGCTGGTGACCACGTCCGTCATGGTGGCACCGGCCTGGTCAACCAGTGCAGTGCCTTGTTCAACATTCTTGACCGATTCATGAATTAAGGTTTTTATCTCTTTGGCTGCATCTGCCGAGCGCTGAGCCAGACTTCGCACCTCTGAGGCAACAACCGCAAATCCGCGCCCTTGTTCTCCGGCTCTGGCGGCTTCAACGGCAGCATTGAGGGCCAGAATATTGGTTTGAAAAGCGATGCCGTCAATGACGCCAATGATGTCCACAATTTTTTTGGACGATGAATTGACGGCTCCCATGGTTGAAATAACCTGTTCAACCACCGCCCCTCCCTTTTGAGCCACTTGCGAAGCGCTCACGGCCAGTTGGCGGGCATGGTTTGCATTTTCTGCATTCTGCTTGACTGTCTCAGTCAGTTCTTCCATGGATGCTGCCGTTTCCTGCAATGAACTGGCTTGTTGCTCGGTGCGCATTGACAGGTCGTTATTGCCTGACGCAATTTCGTTGGAGGCTACGGCAATGGCTTCGGTGCCGTGGCGAACCTCACTGACAATTTTCAATAGACTTTTGCGCATGCTATTCATCGCATGCAGCACACTTTCATTGTCATTGCTCCGCACAGCAATTTCTGTCGATAAGTCGCCAAGGGCCATATGTTCCGCAATGGACGCCGCATAGGCGGGCTCGCCACCGAGTTGGCGTAGCAGTCCAACGGAAATAAATCCACCAGCACCGAGCAGGACGACCGCAAGCAGGGCTGAACCTATTCCAAATGTGGCTATCCGGGTTTTGATGGAGTCTTGAACGGTGTCTACATAAACTCCCGATCCGACGACCCACCCCCACGGAGAAAATCCGATCACATAGGACGTCTTGGGTTTCGGTGTGTCACTTCCCGGCTTGGGCCACAAATAGTCAACGTAGCCTGAGCCCTGGGCTTTTACGGTATTGACGAACTCCACAAACAGTCTGACTCCGGTGGGATCTTTGTTGTCCGAGAGGTCCTTGCCTTCCAGTTCTGGCCGCGCGGAATGCATCACCATCTTTGGTGACATGTCGTTAATCCAGAAGTACTCGGTAATGTTGTAGCGCAAACTGCGCACGGCATCTATGGCCTGTTTTTTTGCCTCCTCTTCTGCCAGTTTTCCTTTTCCAACTTGCGCGTGGTAGTACGCAATCAGACTGTAGGCTGCTTCTACGTTCTGGCGAACAGCGCTCTTTCGCTCAGACATCAGCATGGTGTATTCGGTCCAGAGCGTCGCGGCGGCCATGGCAGCAATGCCGAAAACCGCGATGGTGCTTAGCAGTATCAGTCTGTGTGCCATGCTCATGGCATTTAGTCGGGCGCTGGAAATCATGAGCTGCTCCTCGTTTTTAAAACAACGACGCGAAGAGCGGAATATGTCACCAATGCGACATTATGAAAAGAGCGCGTTAATGTCTCGATTTGTCCAAGATCAAACCAACCGCAATTAATTCCAATGCACTATTTGCGCGCCAGATAGACACCCCACACTGCCAGAACCATGCCCAGCATGGCAACGCCAGTGAATGTCTCTCCAAACAACAACCATGCAAAGACGGCGGTGCAGGGCGGCACCAGATAGAAAAGACTGGCGATGTTGACCGCATTGCTGTTGCGGATCAGCCAGTTGAGCAGGCTGACCGCGCCCAGGGAGAGCACAAGCACCAGCCAGCCAATGGCAAATACCAGCTCTCCCGCCCAGTCGAATTGGCCGGTCTCGGTCATCCAGACCGCCAGTCCAGTAGCTACGGCCGTAGGTACAAATTGCGCCACAGCCCCTGTGCGCCAGTCAAACGACGGGCAGAACCGCTTCTGGTAGAGCGTGCCTGCCGTTATGCCCAGCAGCGCCGCCACGGCTGGCAGCAAAGCATTGACGCCAAACCCCCCACCAATTTTGTTTGCCACCACCAGGCCCACACCAGCCAGGCCCAGAAGCAAGCCCAACCATTGGCGTTTGAGAACGGTTTCGCCCAGCAGCCAGCCAGCCCCCACCGCTGTGAGCAGTGGCTGCACCCCTACCACCAGGCTGGCCACCCCGGCGGGCAGGCCTTTGGATATGGCAATAAACACGCCTCCCAAATACACGCCATGCACCAGCAGACCCGCCACACCGATGTGAAACCAGGCGTGGGGTGTAGACGGCCAGGGCGCACCTGACACCACCGAGAGCAGCAGCATGCAGGCGATCACGATGAGGTAACGAATCAGCAAGAACGTAAGGGGTTCGATGTGAGGCAGCCCCAGACGCGCGCCAATAAAACCGGTGGACCAAAGCAGTACAAACAGCAATGGAAAAGCAGGGGCAAAGCGAGAAGTCATGGACGCGATTGTCGTGTGGTGGGGCGGATCAAGGGGCCATGTCAGATGGCCAAAGGGTCCACGTCGATGGCCCAGCGGATCAGTCCCTTGCATTCGGCCTGGGCGCGGGTCGCGTGCAGCACGCTATGCCAGCCCCCCAAAAACTGTTGCAATGCCGCGCGTGAAGGGCTTTCCACCAGCATTTGTGCGCGCTCGATATTGGCCACCCGCTGAATCGTCATCGGCACAGCCGAGTACAGCGTCACCTGAGCCAGGACCTCGTTCCAGCCCTCCCATTGGGGCATCTCTTGCTCTGCCGCTGTACGCGCCAGTTGGAGGAAGGCCTGTGCGGCTTCCTGCGTTCGGGCTTCGGCCCGTACCAGCGCTTGCGCGCTAAATGGTGGCAGGCCTGCCTGTTGGCGCTCGAGCAACTGCTGATCGGCAAAGCGGGGGTAGTCATGTTGCTTGAGCGCCGCGTAAAGCGGGTGCGCAGGTTGAAAGGTCTGAATCCAGACCTCACTTTGGGCGCCCAGCGCCGCATCGCGGCCCGACCGGCCCGCCGCCTGCATCAACAAGCTAAAGAGGCGCTCCGGCGCGCGAAAGTCGCTGGAGAAAAGTGCTCCGTCGGGGTTAATGGCTGCCACCAGCGTGATGCGACGAAAGTCGTGGCCCTTGGCAATCATCTGTGTGCCCACCAGCACATCCACCTCGCCCGCATGCACTGCCGCGAGCTGGGCTTCGAGTTCACCTTTGAGTCGGGTGGTGTCGGCGTCAATGCGAGCGATACGCAAGGGCTGACCTTCGGGAAAGTCTGTCGTTGTGCTGTGGGGGCGGCGTATGTCGGCGAGCAACTCGGACAGATGCTCTTCCAGTTGCTCGGTGCCCCGGCCCATGGTCGCGATGTCGGGATTACCGCAACCCGGGCAGGCACGTGGTACCCGTTCGGTGAAGCCACAGTGGTGGCAGCGCAACGTGCGGTCGATCTTGTGGAACACCCGAAAGGCACTGCAATGGGGGCATTGACTTTTCCAGTCGCACTCGGCGCAGTGCAACACTGGCGCATAGCCACGCCGGTTCAAAAACACCATGCATTGTTCGCCCCGAGCCACACGATCCTTGATGGCTTCGATCAGTGGTAACGAGAAAACGGCCCGGCGCGGTTGGTGGTTCATGTCAACCCGACGAACCAGCGGAAGAGCGGAGGTCTGTCCTACCCGGCTGGGCATCTCCAATCGCCGGTAGCGTCCGCCC
>CAJBMJ010000055.1 GCA_903954045.1 uncultured beta proteobacterium
AGGAAGTTGTACAGGCGCCCCATCCACCGCGCATCCCGGCTCGCCAGGTAGTCATTGACCGTCACCACATGCACGCCTTTACCCGACAAGGCGTTGAGGTACACCGGAAGCGTGGCCGTCAGTGTTTTGCCCTCCCCGGTGCGCATTTCGGAAATTTTTCCATAGTGCAGCGACATGCCACCCAACAACTGCACGTCAAAGTGGCGCATCTTCATGACCCGCTTGGAGCCCTCCCGCACCACCGCAAAGGCCTCAGGCAACACCGAATCCAGCGACTCGCCCTTAGCGACCCGTTCTTTGAATTCCTGGGTTTTTGCACGCAGGTCTTCGTCGCTGAGTTGCTCGAACTGAGGTTCCATCGCCGTAATGCGATTCACCACTGTGCGGTATTGTTTGAGCAGGCGGTCGTTGCGACTTCCGAAGATTTTGGTAAGGATATTGGTGGCCATGCGTACAAGACTGGCCTGCCATCCCACCATGGGGCGACAGAGCAGCGCAGTCCTTTTTCTAATCTGAGTGAAATGGGGCTGTTCTGACAAAAAGCAAGCGCATCCGCGCAGCGCTCTGAGTCAATCAGTCAAACCGCTTATTTTAGCGTTGTGCCATGGACCGGCGGGAATCCACTCTGGCGACTTTTTCGACCGGCAGATTGCGCCCGGCGTTGAGAAACTTCTGCGGGTCTTGTGGAACCCCGCGCACCAGCACTTCAAAGTGCAGGTGGGGGCCGGTGGAACGTCCCGTATTGCCCACCTCCGCTATTTTTTTGCCGCGCTTAACCAGATCGCCCTTTTTGACAAGGACTCTGGAAGCATGGGCATAACGGGTGATGAGTTCATTGCCGTGATCGACCTCAATCAGGTTGCCATAGCGGGGATCAAACTCCTGCGCCACCACCACCCCACCCGCAGCCGCATGAATGGCTGTACCGGGGTGGGCAGGAAAATCCAAACCTGCGTGCAGCGCAGAGCCCCCTGTAATGGGGTCAATGCGCCAGCCAAACCCCGAACCCAGATTGGCACCAGCCACCGGTTCCTGTGTGGGAACCATCATCTGCTTGATTTTTTGCTCAAATAAGCGAGATTCGATCACCGTCATGATGTCTGTGCTGTGGGCGGTGTCCCTGTCCAAGGCTTCCAGGGCTGCCTGCAACTCGTTCATGGACAGATCGCGTCCAGAAATCAGAGCACCCCCCATGCCCGGCTTGATCTTGATTTCCTCTGGGTTAATGCCCGCCAGGCCGGAAACCCGTTCGCCCAGCGACTCTATTTGCATCATTTTGGCCTGCATCTCGCCCAATTTCTTGGCCATGACCTCGATGTTCTCCCGCAAATAGCGGTCCCTTTGCGCAAACTCGTCCTTGGTCACCAGTTTCACCAGCGCGCCCACCACAGGCCAGCCTTCGCGCGCGCCTTTCAAAAAAACCCAGTGGTACAGTCCGATCGACACCAGCATCAGGCACACCGCCATCCCCAGCACCGCCAGCAGCATTTTGGCTCCGCTGAGGTGGATCGCCTGGCTCCTGGCAAGCCAGGCATCCGTAATTATGATTTGCATCTTGAAACCTGTTCCTATCAAGCCATGATCCGCCGCTCTCGCTCCATCTCGGTGATGCAAGCCACGCATGACTCACCCACGCTCTCGAAGCTGGCAGATCTGGCTACCGAATCGTCAGCAAGGCTGCGCGCGATTCAAGCTTTAATCCCTGTACTTTTGCGCCCGGCGGTCAAGGCTGGCCCTATCGAGGGCACTACCTGGTGCCTGCTGGTGGCCAACAGTGCTGTTGCCTCCAAGCTGCGTCAACTGTTGCCCGCCCTGGAAGCCCACCTGCGAAGCGCGGGATGGGAGGTTAACTCAATTCGGCTAAAGGTCCAAACCTATTGATTATTTGAGAAGTTGCAGTACCAATGCCATATTAGTTCGCAGCTTTAGCTGCTCGTAAAGCATGGCTTCCATGTACTTTTGCTGCTGCGCCTCCAGAGGCAACTTAAAAATGGCAGCGCGGTTTTCATCGATCACGGCACCTAGGCGCTGATCGACCACCTTCCAGCGCCAACGCTCCACCAAACTGCCTCGGGTCAACTGAACATCATAGGTGCTGCCGTGTTGGAATCCAGCCCCATCAAGCACCACAGAGGAGCCCATGGGAATAGTCGATTTAGATACGGTTGTGACTGCCTCACCATCAACTAGTGAAACGACCAGCTCGGCATCAAAATCATTGGTACCTGCCAAGACCAAGCCATCCTTAGGCACATACACCACCGGAGTACCAATACTTCCAATGGACCGCATATAGCCAGGCCGCTCTGCCTGCCTTGTATTGCGCAATTCACTCCACACCACGTTTCCAGACCGCTCCTCGGCCCCGGCTACCGGCACTTTGGCCGGACCTGACTCCCCGATGGGAACCAGGTTGATCTTTCCGTCTTTCCCGATCCAGCTGGCGTTGGCCTTGCCAGAGACAAGCCGCAGTGATTCGCAAGCAGGTGCCAGGAACACGGGTGAGTGGTCGCCATCTGCGGCACGAACTACTGCGGTCTTTTCTCCCAAAACCAGGCAAGAAGCAGCAATGGCCGACGGCGCAGCAATAGCCGACGCCGCGATACCCGCAACTAATACGCCAATTTTTCGAACGAACCGCATAGCTTTGCCCCCTAAACGCTAATACCCGCGTGAAATGAAAAAACCATAAAAAGGAAGAAGTGTTTGCGCTGCAACACTGGAAGCAGCCATCAAAAACTCAAAAGTCAAACGCCCCCGAGAGAGATTATTCCATTCGTCATTTGCACGCATTCTTAGCAAAGCCCGGAAAGCATGCAACATGGAGTCCATGTCTTTTTTGATAGGACTCCAGAAAACCTCTTTCCAGGCCTGACTGCCAGACTGGTAATGCGCCAATTCACTTTTGCCCCAATTCCAAATGATCATCACCACCAACAAACAAACGGATACGACAGCACTGGATCCAATCCACAAACCAGACCGGCCATACCAATAGCCAATAAGAGACTGAATGAAATAAAGCGCAACGCCGACGACTACCAAAATGGAAATCGGTCGAACCCTATTCAGGAAGAAAAAATGCCCACCCATATCTGGCAATGGTGCTTGGCCTTTTTTATTGAAAAAACTGTTCAACCCGATGACTAAGGTTTCCAACACGCCGACAAAGAACCAGGAAACCAGAACCACAATCGTCGGGTTTGCACGGTGCAGTTTTTCGACGATGCCCGAGAGATTGGCAGCATGAACTTGCACGCCAAATCGGTCTCCAAATGGCGTTAGAAATTTGTCGTCTTTTCCCCAAGTGCCGCCAATCACCACCCATGCGGGGTCAACCGATTCGATCAACTGTTTGAGCTCTTCTATATTCCCGTTGAATGGAATCATGGGGCCATCGCGCAAAGTCAGTGGCGAGACCGGTTGGGCGACCAAATGGGTATCCGCCCGAGGATCCACACACTGATGCTTGCCTGAAGTTGCAATGAATCCCAAGGACTCTGAATATTGCTGCCGCAGGTTTACCTGCCCAAAGTGGGTGGCTAAGCTCGCAGAAGCAAAGGCTACCCCTGAGTCACATAATTTTTTACGCCACGCAGCGCGTCTTTCAGTATCCTCTTCTGTGCTGCCATCAGCCGCCGCCAGAACCCATCGCCCAGGACTTGCAGCCAGGAATTGGTCTAAAACTTCCTGCTGTGCGGGCTTGCCGTGAGGTGCCAAATCAATATCTACAACAAGCTTTTCGGCACGCTTTGCGCTATGCGCGACTGCACCCAGCAACTCAACAACTTTGTCTTGCCGCAGTGGCGACTGGCCTTCAAAGAAATTCATGAAAGCTTCGTCAGTAACGCTCAGGATCAACACATCACTTTTGGCGCTACGCTGTGAGGCGGAAACCGCTGCCGTCCTGACGTCTGCTGCATCCACACTGCTATTCAAATACTGCCAGGCTCCCACTGACGAAATGGTCATGATCAAGCCAGATGTCAGCAAAGAATTCCTCAGGCTTTGCAGCACCACTACCCAAACCAAAATGGCAAAAACCCGGCTGCCCATTTTGTGGATGAATCGAAACATTTAGTTGCTCTTTTTTTTCTGTTTTTCAAAAAGAAAGTCGGCTCCCAACTTGTGTCCGGCATCAACCACCGCACCATATTGCGGCGACTGCGGAAGCTCGCGCTCCACCTGGGTTTGAACATGCTCAAAAACCTTAGAGCCCGGTTCCCATTGCTGAAGGGCAGCCATACGCTTGATAAGACTCCAAGCAAACACGGAATGCCCATCATTGCCCGTGTCTGCTACTGGCTCATCGGAGCCGGAAGACATCGTGGTGACTGAACGCTGGTTACGAAGTGCCTCTGGTCGCTCGACCAAGTGTGATGTGTCCCCCACTGGGGTACGTCCTGCAAAAGTGCCAGAGTAGCAACTGTCTGCAATTAGAACCACCTGCTTGGCCCGCACCTGCGTCAGCCAGCTTTGGATATCGGTATTGGAAATCCACCCTTTGGGGTCACTGGACTTCGCGTCCGCAGGAATCCAATACCCCAGGCCGGTCTTTTCGATCAGCTCACCATGACCTGCGTAGTAAATCACCACGCTGTCGTTCTCACCCAGATCCCGTGTAGCTTGATTCAAAGCTTTGACTATGGACTGCTTGCTTGGGTCAATCAGCACATTGGTTTGGTAACCAAACTCTGTCTCAAGCAGCTTTGCAAAGGTCTGCGCGTCTGGAGTTGCACTGAGTAACTGGGGAATGGATTTGTCCTGGTATTGATTGACGCCAATGACCAAGGCCACCCGCTTGTTTACCCCAGCCTTGGATGTATTGGTAACGGGGTTGTTAGTCGCGTCCGATACGTCACTTTTTGCTGAGTTGATGAGTAAGCATGACTCATCCGTTTCTTTGCTCTCGCCCACACAGGGCGGTACATCTGCAATTTGCGGATTTTTTTCAAGCTGCAGAACTGAGCTCTTAAACACTACTTGCTTTAGGGAAGTGCGAGCCTGAAGCAAAGAACTCAATGACGCTGAATTTAGTTCACCCAAAGGTAGGTTTCTGAAATAAAGCGCGTCTCCATCTGTCATAAGGTACTGAGCAGGTGAGATTTGTACTGCATTGGCACCCGTAGGCCCTCCGTTTTGAAGCGCCCCAGGGACAAGTGGCGACTGCACAGACGCAAACAGTGACTCCAGCCGACCTGGCTGCGTAGCGTCAATTACAGGATTGGAAGTTCCACCCAACAAAGGAATTTGCCCTCCTTGGCCCGTTCTACCCATGGTTTGAGCAATTTGGACCCAGTCCTCAATCCCCTCCCTGGTCGAGCTCGGCGTAGGCGTAGGCGTAGGCGTAGGCGTAGGCGTAGGCGTAGGCGTAGGCGTAGGCGTAGGCGTAGGCGTAGGCGTAGGCGTAGGCGTAGGCGTAGGCGTAGGCGTAGGCGTAGGCGTAGGCGTAGGCG
>CAJBMJ010000056.1 GCA_903954045.1 uncultured beta proteobacterium
AAAAGGCATTCGCAGATACGGTCACGCTTATGTGCCGCTGGATGAAGCGCTCTCGCGCGTTGTAGTTGATTTTTCAGGTCGGCCAGGTTTGGTGATGGATGTCCCCTTCAAGGCCGCCATGATTGGCAACTTGGATACCCAGCTGGTGCACGAGTTTTTCCAGGGTTTTGTGAACCACGCGCTGGTGACATTGCACATTGATAACCTGAAAGGTGACAACGCACACCATCAGGCCGAAACGGTGTTCAAGGCCTTTGCCCGTGCGCTGCGCGCTGCGCTGGAGCTCGATCCCCGCTCGCTGGGAGTGATCCCCTCGACCAAGGGCTCGTTGTAAAATTTGAAGTAAACAGGGCTCTTGCCCTTATTCTTACTGCGCTAGCAGCTATAAAAAACGAAGCATGAAAAAGTTGGCATGAAGAAGGTTGCGGTAGTCGATTACGGCATGGGCAACCTGCGCTCGGTGACCCAGGCGGTGATGCATGTGGCTTCGGACGCCGGGGTGGACGTGGTCTGGGCCCGTACCCCCCAGGAAGTGATGGACGCTGAACGGGTGGTTCTCCCCGGACAGGGTGCCATGCGCGACTGCATGCGGGAGTTACATGAATCCGGCATGTTCGATGCCGTCATGCATGCCGCTACCCACAAACCCCTGATGGGTGTCTGCGTTGGCATGCAGATGCTGCTGGACCATAGTCAGGAGCAAGACACCCCTTGTTTGGGGCTGATTCCTGGCGATGTGGTCAAGTTTGAGCTCGCTGGGCAGCACCAGGCCGACGGTAGTCGTTACAAAGTGCCGCAAATGGGTTGGAACCAGGTCTGGACCAATAACCATCCAGTCTGGGGCGATGTGCCCGATGGCAGTTACTTCTACTTTGTGCACAGCTACTACGCCCAACCGTCTGATGCGCGCCACACTGTGGGCGAGACAGACTACGGCCAGCGCTTTGCTAGCGCCATAGCGCGCGATAATATTTTCGCAACCCAATTTCACCCCGAAAAAAGTTCTGAGCACGGTTTGGCCCTTTACCGCAACTTTCTGCACTGGAATCCCTGACATTCCCCCTGCCGCTGTGATGTGCCGCCCGAACCCTTGCTGCTCCCCCGATTTCCAGTTCTCCTCCACTCTTGAAGCACCATGCTTTTAATTCCTGCGATTGACCTCAAAGACGGCCACTGCGTTCGCCTCAAACAAGGCGATATGGACCAATCCACCACTTTCGGCGAAGAGCCCGATGTCATGGCCCGAAGCTGGGTGGACAAAGGCGCGCGGCGCTTGCACCTGGTGGATTTGAATGGTGCGTTTGCGGGGCACCCCAAGAACGAGATGGCGATTCGCAAAATTCTCAAGAATGTGGGCAGCGAGGTGGACGTGCAACTGGGTGGTGGCATTCGCGACCTCGATACTATTGAACGCTATCTGGATGCGGGCTTGCGTTACGTGATCATTGGCACGGCCGCGGTGAAGAACCCCGGCTTTCTGCAGGATGCCTGTACCGCCTTTGGCGGCCACATCATCGTGGGTCTGGATGCCCGCGACGGCAAAGTGGCCACCGATGGCTGGAGCAAGCTCACTCGCCACGATGTCATTGATTTGGGCAAAAAATTTGAAGATTACGGTGTTGAATCCATTATTTACACCGATATCGGCCGCGACGGCATGCTCTCGGGCATCAACATCGAAGCCACCGTGAAGCTGGCCCAGGCCCTGACCATCCCTGTAATCGCTTCCGGCGGCCTGTCCAATATGGCCGACATCGAAGCCCTGTGCGATGTGGAAGACGAGGGCGTGGAGGGTGTGATTTGTGGTCGCGCCATTTACAGCGGCGATCTGGACTTTGAGAAAGCACAGGAACGCGCAGACGAGTTGAACGGCTGAACCGCAGCCCTGTGCACCTGGACACCGCTGAAACCTTCGCTGGCTTACGCTGCCTGCGCCTCACATTGCCCTGTGGCGACACTGTGCTGGTAGCACTGCATGGGGCCCATGTGCTTTCGTGGAAAGTGGCGGGTGTTGAGCAGCTGTACCTGAGCCCCCGAGCGGTGCTGGATGGGCGTGCCGCCATCCGGGGTGGCGTACCCCTTTGTTTTCCCCAGTTCAATCAGCGCGGCACGCTGCCAAAACATGGCTTCGTTCGAAACATGTCCTGGAAGGTGGGGGCCACCCACTGCGGGCCGGACTCGGCCAGCGTGGTGCTGCATTTGTCTGCCAGCGAAGCGACCCGGCGGGTCTGGCCGCAGGAATTTGAAGCATCTCTGAAGGTAGATTTGACCCCGGGGGCACTTCAAATCACGCTGGACGTCACCAATGCCGATGCGATTGACCTGCTGTTCAGCGGAGCCTTGCATACCTATCTGGCAGTGGACGACATTGCCCATACCCGCTTGCAAGGTCTGGGTGGACAAGGGCAGTGGGATGCACTGACGGATACGCACACTTTGGCAGAACAGACGCTGGAGTTTGATGGCGAGTTTGATCGCGTATTCGGTGCGGCTGACGCTAGCCTAGTAATGCGGTGCGGCCAGCGGGTGACAACCATCGCCCAAAGCAGGAGTTGGGCTAACACCGTAGTGTGGAATCCGGGTGCCTTGCGGTGTGCGGAACTGGCAGACATGCCTGCCGACGGCTACTCGCATATGTTGTGTGTAGAAGCCGCGCAAGTCTTCGAGCCCATCACGGTAGGGCCAGGTCAGACCTGGCAGGGCTGGCAGCGGCTCGTCTCTACAATCGAGCCATGTTAGCCAAACGCATCATTCCCTGTCTGGACGTCACTGGTGGCCGCGTGGTCAAGGGCGTCAATTTTGTTGAACTGCGCGATGCCGGAGACCCGGTGGAGATTGCCGCCCGCTACAACGAGCAGGGTGCAGATGAGCTCACCTTTCTCGACATCACCGCGACCAGCGATGGGCGGGATTTGATTCTGCACATCATCGAGGCGGTAGCCAG
>CAJBMJ010000057.1 GCA_903954045.1 uncultured beta proteobacterium
CCCCAGGCCCGAACAAGCCGACATGAGATGTTCGACCGTCAGAACCTTGGCACTCCCGCGGGACAGCGTAGAGGCCAGGCGGGTGTCGGTCACAGCCTCAGCCGACACAGGAATATCCACCGGCTCCGGCAAATCAACCCGTCGAAACACGATGCCCGTATCCGGCGCAGCAGGCCGCAGGGTAATTTCCACCCGTTGCCCGCTGTGCAGTCCCACACCTACGGCACGGGTCAGGGATTTAAGCGTTCGTTGTTTGAGCACAGACGGATTTTATCAATCCGCTTGTTTGCGCAGGAACGCCGGGATTTCGTAGTCGTCCATACCGCCGCTGGACAGCGCATCCACTTTGGCTGCTGCGGTGGTGCGGTTGGTACGCCAAACGCTGGGGATGTGCGCACTGCCATAGTCGGGCTGCGTTGAAACGCCGCCTACAGACTGCGACCCGATTGCGTTGGTCATCGCATGGCCGCCACCATAGGTGCCTGTTGCCTTGGCGAATTCTGGCTCTGTCTTGACCACGCTGATGGTGGGCTTGCGCACACCACTGCGGCTCAGACCCGTAGCCACCACGGTCACGCGGATTTCGTCGCCCAGGGCGTCGTCATAGGCGGTTCCATAAATCACATGGGCGTCAGGCGATGCGTAGGCCCGGATGGTGTTCATGGCCAGTTTGGACTCCGACAGTTTGAGCGAACCCTTGGCAGCAGTAATCAGTACCAAAACGCCCTTGGCACCAGAGAGATCAATGCCTTCGAGCAAGGGGCAGGCCACAGCCTGCTCTGCGGCAATGCGGGCGCGGTCCGGACCGTTGGCACGCGCGGTGCCCATCATGGCTTTGCCAGGCTCGCCCATCACGGTGCGTACGTCTTCAAAGTCAACGTTCACGTGGCCTGGAACATTGATGATCTCGGCAATCCCACCCACTGCGTTTTTCAGCACATCGTTGGCGTGCGCAAAAGCCTGGTCCTGGCTGACCTCGTCACCCAGCACTTCCAGCAGCTTTTCGTTGAGCACCACGATCAAGGAGTCCACGTTGGCCTCCAGTTCGGCCAGACCAGCGTCTGCATTGCTCATGCGACGGCCACCTTCAAACTCGAAGGGCTTGGTCACCACGCCCACTGTCAGAATGCCCATCTCTTTGGCAATGCGCGCAATCACGGGAGCAGCGCCGGTGCCCGTTCCGCCACCCATACCAGCAGTGATGAAGAGCATATGCGCGCCTTCAATCGATTCACGGATGTGGGCCTCTGCAATATCCGCTGCTTCCCGGCCTTTGTCCGGCTTGCTGCCTGCGCCCAGACCGCTGGAGCCAAGCTGAATGGTTTTGTGCGCCGAGCTGCGCGAAAGAGCCTGTGCGTCGGTGTTGGCACAAATGAACTCCACGCCACCTACGGCAGTGGCAATCATGTGCTCGACGGCGTTACCGCCACCGCCGCCGACGCCGATGACTTTGATCTGTGTGCCCTGGTTGAAAGCTTCTTCTTCAATCATTTCGATGGCCATGCTGTGTTACTCCTGAAAACTATGTGAATGATACGTTGTGGACTTGGTGTTTTTGGGGGTGAGAAAGGGTCATTTATGAAGGCGGACTCCCCCGTGCAAGCCAAATTTGGCGTCTGAGGCGATGGGTACGGGGCCGCATCAGAAATTCCCCACAAACCAGTCCTTGACGGAACTGAATGCTGTCTTCATGGAACCCGCTTTTTGGGCTACTTTGAAGCCCCGCAATCGCGCTAGTCGGGCCTCTTCGAGCAGGCCCATGACAGTGGCTGCCCGGGGCTGTGCCACCATGTCAGCCAAAGCACTGGAATACTTGGGGACGCCGCGCCGCACGGGCTTCAAGAAGATGTCTTCGCCCAGTTCGACCATGCCCGGCATGATGCAGCTGCCGCCAGTAAGCACAATGCCGCTGGAGAGCACTTCTTCGTAGCCCGATTCGCGCATCACCTGGTTGACCAGAGAAAAAATTTCTTCAATCCGCGGTTCAATCACCCCCGCCAGGGCCTGACGGCTCAGCATGCGCGGACCGCGGTCTCCCAGACCGGGCACTTCCACCTGAATTTCCGGGTCCACCAGCAATTGTTTGGCGTGACCGGATTCGACTTTGATGTCTTCTGCGTCTTTGGTCGGCGTACGAAGCGCCATGGCTATGTCGCTGGTAATCAGGTCCCCGGCAATTGGAATCACTGCCGTGTGGCGGATGGCGCCATTGGTAAAGATGGCGACATCGGTGGTGCCTGCGCCAATATCCACCAGCGCCACACCCAATTCGCGCTCATCGGACGTCAGTACCGACAAACTCGACGCCAGCGGGTTCAGCATCAGTTGCTCGACTTCCAGACCGCAGCGGCGTACGCACTTGATGATGTTTTCGGCCGCACTTTGGGCGCCAGTGACGATATGGACCTTGGCTTCGAGGCGAATGCCGCTCATGCCAATGGGTTCGCGCACATCCTGCCCGTCAATGATGAACTCCTGCGGCTCCACCAGTAGCAACCGCTGGTCGGTGGAGATGTTGATGGCTTTCGCGGTTTCTACCACGCGAGCCACATCGGCCTGCGTAACTTCACGGTCTTTCACCGCCACCATGCCGCTGGAGTTGATACCGCGGATATGGCTGCCCGTGATGCCGGTGTAGACCCGGGTGATCTTGCAGTCGGCCATTAGCTCAGCCTCTTTGAGAGCTTGCTGAATGCTGGCCACGGTAGCGTCGATATTGACCACCACCCCGCGCTTCAAGCCATTGCTGGGTGCAATGCCCAGACCAGCCAGCTTGAGCTCACCTCCGGGCATGACTTCGGCTACCACCGCCATGACCTTGGCCGTTCCGATGTCCAGCCCCACTACCAGATCTTTGTACTCTTTTGCCATATATGCATCTGCTCCACGTTTCTCTATTTCTTGGGTACGACCGGCACCACCGTAGTGACGCCTTGCATTCGAATCGCATACCCGTTGTCATGCCGTAAATCTGCCGACTCCACTGCCGCAGGCTTGCGGCCATAGCGCGAGACCACCTGCGTCAGTGTTTCCAGAAAGCGCGTTACCCTGGCCATTACTTCTGCAGCGTTGCCGCGTCCCAGTTCGACCACCGCACCGGTGTCCAGAAATACCCTCCAGCTCCCGCCCTTGGAGAGTTCCAGCGCCTCAATCGTCAAGTCCATTTCGGAAAAAAGTCCGTTGATCTGTCGGTACATGGCCCAGACATCGGCGGCTTGGCCGTCGGGGCCGTTCAGGCGCGGAAGCATGTCTTGCTCAATCTCGCCTAGATTGGCTTCAAACACTTCGCCATAACTGTTGAGCAAGCGCGGCTCGCTCTCCGTTCCCCAGTACGCCACGGCCTGGTGCTCCTGCAAATCGACGCGCAAACGGTTGGGGAAATCGCGGCGCACCACAGCACGACGAACCCAGGGCACTGCCTCGAAGGCAGCGCGAACGCGCGCGAGGTCCACCGTAAAGAAAGTCCCCGCCAGGTGCGTAGTCACATTGGCTCGCAGCGTTGCAGCATTCAAATGGCTTACCTGACCGCCAACAAAAATACCCTTGATGTCAAATGCAGGCAGTCGTGCCAGCGTACGGGTGGCGGTCATCAGGCACAACACGACAAAAGCAGCGCCCAGGACCCAGGTGGTCATGTTCATCAACTTGACGTCGGCTGGTATGACGACCACAGGTCTCATGCAGAGGCCCTCGCATCCAGCGCAGTGTGTTCCAGTAAACGAACGCACAATGCCTCGTAACTGATACCTGCAGCGCCCGCCGACATGGGCACCAGCGAGTGCCCGGTCATACCAGGAGACGTATTGATTTCCAGCAGGTAGGGTTTGCGGGTTGTCGCATCAATCATCACGTCGGCCCGCGCCCAGCCGCGACAGCCCAGCACTTGGTAGGCCTCACACACCATCGCCTGAATCGCTTCTTCTTCTCCCGCTGGCAAACCGGCAGGCACCAGGTATTGGGTGGTGTCGGTAAAGTATTTATTCTGGTAGTCGTAATTGCCGTCAGGCGCAACGATGCGAATCACGGGCAGCGCCAGCGGTGCATCAGCATTGCCTAGCACCGGGCAAGTGACCTCGTCTCCGGCAATGAACTGCTCACACAATACCTCGTCGTCGTGCTTTGCCGCTGCCAGATAGGCCGCTTCGCACTGATCGACAGTCAAAACCTTGGTAAAGCCGATGGAGGAACCCTCACGTGCAGGCTTAACGATCATGGGCGTGCCCAATTGCGCAAAGGCTGCACGGGTTTGCTCTGCACTGCTGACCTGCTGCCAGGCCGGGGTGGACAGCCCTTCAAAACGCCAGATGCGTTTGGTCATGACCTTGTCCATCGAAATCGCGGAGGCCATGACGCCCGAGCCGGTGTAGGGAATTCCCAGCAACTCCAGTGCGCCTTGCACGGTTCCGTCTTCGCCAAAGCGACCATGCAGGGCGATAAAGCAGCGATCAAACCCTTCACGCTTCAGGTCGCCCAGATCCCGCTCAGCCGGGTCAAAGGCATGGGCATCTACACCCTCTGACAGCAAGGCCTTGAGCACGCCAGTGCCTGACATCAACGAGACCTCGCGTTCTGCCGACACACCGCCCATCAGCACTGCCACTTTGCCAAATGTGGCCCCCACGCTTGTCACTTCGTGTACTGCGCTGCCCCCCGAGGGGGCCCTCGCGCCTTGGGACGGCCCGGCGGCGCTCATTCCTGAATGGAATTGACTCATAGCCCCCGTCCTTTCTGCACAAGTAGCTCCTGCTTTTGTAGCAAATCAGCAATCTTTCCAGGCACAGCACCTATGGATCCGGCCCCCATACACAGCAGTACGTCGCCCGCTTGCGCGTTGTCGATGGCGGTTTGTGGGAACTCGGCAATATCGTCGACAAAAATCGGTTCGACCTTGCCAGCCACCCGCAGTGCCCGAGACAGCGAACGCCCGTCCGCCGCGACGATGGGCGCTTCACCGGCGGCATACACCTCACCCAACAGCACGGCGTCGGCGTGTCCAATGACTTTGACAAAATCCTCAAAGCAGTCGCGGGTACGGGTGTATCGGTGGGGCTGGAACGCCAGCACCAGCCTGCGGCCC
>CAJBMJ010000058.1 GCA_903954045.1 uncultured beta proteobacterium
ACGCAAGTGGGAGCGTTGGAGACACGAGACGTAGCGGCATTGGGCACCGGCCAGGTAGCGGCCTTGACCACGACACAAGTGCAGCAGGGCCTGACCACAGGACAGGTTGTGGCCTTGACGACCACGCAAGTGCAGCAAGGCTTGCAGACAAATCAGATAGTGGCGCTCACGACAACTCAGGTTGATGCGTTGACAACCCGGCAAGTTGAAGCTTTGACAACAACCCAAAAGGGTTCACTGACAACGGACCAAATCCCAATGTTGGATACCTTGGGCACGCCCATGGTGCTCGATCTGAACGGCAACGGCATTTCGACCCAGAGTATCAACAGAGGCACGAAGTTCGATATTTACGGTAACGACCAAAACGTGAGTACTGGCTGGGTGACAGGCGGGGATGGTCTCTTGGTGCTGGACCGCAATCGCGACGGTTCCATTAACGGAGGACGCGAACTGTTTGGAGAGGGCACTGATCTTTCCACTGGACAGAAAGCAGTGAACGGTTACCAAGCACTTGCTGAGCTCGACTCCAACGCCGATGGAAGAATTGACGCAAATGACGGTGCGTTTGCAGACCTGATGGTCTGGGTGGACAACGGGGATGGCGCCAGCCAATCTGGTGAGTTGCACAGCTTGAGTTCGCTGGGTATTGTCAGTCTCGACTTGAATGCCCAGGCATCGACGCAGACAGACAACGGCAACTTGATTGGTTTGATCTCTGGTTACACCACCGCAGACGGAGAATCTCACCAGATGGCGGACGTATGGTTTGCCACTAGAAAGGATGATCCGGTTAGTGTTGAGTTGGAGAAACCTGCATTGGTAGCTCCACAGAATGGCACGCTCGCTACTTCGACTCCAGTATCTACGCAGGTGTTGAAAGTCAATGCGCCAGAGGCGGCTGCACCCAATGATCTGCGGGCGCAGGTTGGTGGATTGGTGGATGCCATGCAGGCCTTTAGCACCGGCAGCTCTGGTGCGGCGGGTGGTGCAGGGGGCAACCCGATACCGCTGACCAAGGAAGCGCCAGTCATTTCGAGTGCAGGAGGCGGTGTACTGGGAATGGTGGATGCTCTGAAGCAGTTTGATGCGAACGGTAAACCCGTCTTGTCTGGGGTACCAGGACAGCAAACGGTTGCAGTAGTTACGCTCAATACCACAGGGCCACGCAAGCCTGACACCGATATACTGGCTTCGAGTAGTTGAAGCCTAGGTCGATGAAGACCGTGACCGTGACGGGTCACGGTCTTTGCGTGCAGGGCTCAACTTGTCTTGAATCTGCCTTGTTCGCTCATGTCCGCTATCCTTGATTTTGGTTCCCAAGTACGTCTTGCCTGGAAGGGTGAATTGCCATTTGGTGATTTGCTGGGTGAAGCTTCTGCTTTGGAAGCCCAAGGCGCCGCCGAACTGGCGGCCGTACTTTACCAAACCTGGTTGGCGCATATTGGCCCGTCACCGGTAGTCCATGCGGCCTATTTCAATTACGGCGTGGTGTTGAGCAACCTTGGAGATTTGGCCGGAGCTGAAAGTGCATATCGGCAAGCCTTTGCTGTGGCACCGGCATTTGTGCATCCACGATTGAATCTGGGCTTGTTGATGGAGCGCCATGGCAAGCTAGATGAAGCCATTGCGCAGTGGCAGTGGATAGACAACAACAGCACCAGGGATGATCTCAACCGGTCTGTCGTGCAAATGGCGTTGAACCATCTGGGCCGTGTATTGGAGTCTCGCAAGCAATTTTTGGAGGCCTTGCATTACCTTACCCAGAGTTTGTTGTTGGTCCCGCAGCAGCCTGATGTGTTGCACCACTGGGTTTTTTTGCGCCAGAAGACCAATAGCTGGCCCGTATTTGCAGACGTGGCGGGCGTAAGCAAAGCGCTGATGCATGAATCGACCTCAGCGCTGGCCATGCTCAGTTTGTCGGATGATCCCGCAGAGCAACTCGCTGCGGCCAAACGTTACGTCGAAAAAAAATTGGCGAAGGAATTGCCGCACCTGTCTTCAGTCAGCCGTTACCCCCATTCCAAAATTCGCATTGGCTACTGCTCCTCGGATTTCTCTTTGCATCCGGTATCGATGCTGACGGTGCAGTTATTTGAACTGCATGATCGCAATCAGTTTGAGGTGTATGGATATTGCTGGAGTCCGGAGGACGGTTCGGCCTTGCGTCAGCGCGTTATCGAGGCTATGGATCATTTTCATCGCATCCAAGCGTTGAGCGACGAGGCTGCAGCGCGACTCATACAATCCCATGAGATTGATATCTTGGTGGATTTGCAGGGGCAGACTTCGGGGGCTAGGGCCAATATGTTGGCTTACAGGCCGGCACCGATTCAGATTACCTATCTGGGTTTACCTGCAACCACGGGGCTCCCTTCTATCGATTACGTAATTGCTGACAAATACTTGATTCCCCCGAGTGAGGCTGCGCATTACTCTGAGAAGCCTTTGTACATGCCGTATGTGTACCAGGTGAGTGACCGCAAACGGATTTCCAGTGGAAGGCCAAGCAGACAGTCTTGTGGATTGCCAGAGAAGGGATTTGTGTTTTGCTCATTCAACAACAGTTACAAGTACAGCCCTGAGGTTTTTGACGTCTGGATGCGCTTGCTTCACAAAGTGCAGAACAGCGTGCTTTGGCTATTAGCAGACAACCCGTGGGCAGAGCAAAATTTGATCAATGAAGCAGGTTTACGTGGTATAGAGGCTAGACGCTTGGTCTTTGCCAAACGGGTATCGCCAGAAAACTATTTGGCGCAGTACCTGTGTGCTGATTTGTTCCTCGACACGTTTCCTTTCAATGCGGGTACTACCGCCAACGATTGTCTATGGATGGGATGCCCGTTATTGACCTTGTCAGGGCGGTCTTTCGCATCCCGCATGGCAGGCGCACTGCTGACTGCCGCAGGCCTGCCAGAGCTGATTGCTCACAATCTGACAGATTACGAAGGCAAGGCGCAAAAACTGGCAAGCAACCCACAGCAAGTTGCGCATTATCGACAAAAGCTTGGTGAAGTGCGTGCCAGCGGTGTACTGTTTGACACGCCACGGTTTGTCAAAGATCTGGAGCGCGTGCTTGTTGAGCTTGTAAATCAATTGCCTGCTGCTACACATCAATAGAGGGTGAATGTATGACTGATGGGAATCTATCCCGTGATAAGCGCGATTTTTTGCGGCGTATCAAAGAGGCGCGTATTGGTAATGTGCAGGCCCAGTTTGAAGTGGCTCTGATGTATGCCAACGGAGTAGGGGTGTCCAAGAGCGTGGGGCACGCGCTTACCTGGACACAGTCAGCTGCGGCCAAAGGTCATGTGGCTGCCCAGTATTTGCTGGGCAGAACCTACCAGCAAGGCTTGGGGGTCGGCAAAGATCCCCACAAGGCTCTAGAGTGGTATCAGCGCGCGGCTGACGGTGGAAGTGACAAGGCTAAGCTTTCACTTGCCAGGCTCTATGCGGAACCCCAGAAGGCTCTGGCTGTCTACTATGCGGTGGAGGCTGCACAGGCAGGCAACGCTGAAGCCCAGTTTACTTTGGGACGCTACTTCTCGGAGGGGCTTGGTGTGCAGGTCGATGCGGCGCATGCTTGCATGTGGTTCAGCCAGGCTGCTGAGCAGGGCTTGGCATCGGCGGAGTTTGCGTTGGGTAAAGCCTACGAGGAGGGTGCGGGGGTAGATGCTGATCTGGCGCAGGCATGTAGCTGGTACCGGCTGGCTGCAGCGCAAGGTTTACCTGCCGCCCAGCTTGCTTTGGAGCGCTTGGATGCTGTGGGTTTGAGCCGAGGGCGTGCCAGCAAGGGTGCGAAACGACTGGCGGTACGCGAAAGGCGCAAGGCCGACTCGCGCTGGATCAAGTTTGCTGCTAAGGGCACCCGGGAGGATTTTTTTAACCTTGGGCAGATGTTTGAGGCAGGTATTGGCGTAGAAAAAAGTGCCAAGCAAGCCAGGCTCTGGTACCAACAAGCAGCGGAACTTGGTCATGCACAGGCAATGACTTCGCTTGCTGGGATGCTTGCAGAAAGTAACCCCGATGAAGCAGCAGATTGGTACCTCAAGGCGGCAGAGTTGGGAGACGCACTCGCCCAGCATGCCATCGCCCACGCTCTTGCACAGGGTAAAGGCGTTAATGCGGCGAAAGACTTGCAAGACGCGTTGTATTGGTTTGCGCATGCGGGTCGGCAAGAGCACACCCAATCTCAGTGGGGTTTGGCAAATTTGCTGCACAGCCAGAGTGATGATCTGCAAAAGTCTTTCACCATGTCAGCGGCGCACAGTGGCATTGCCCAGGCCCAATATGCCACGGGCCAGATGTGTGAAAAAGGCAGGGGCTTGCCCCAGGATGTGTATCGGGCATGCCAGTGGTACCAGCTCGCGGCCGAGCAGGGCCTGGCCGAAGCGCAACATGCTTTAGGAGCATGTTTTGCAGAGGGACGTGGCGTTGATAAAGACATTGCCAAGGCATTTCATTGGTTTGAATTGGCTGCTGCCCAAGATCACCCCGCAGCTCAATGGAGTCTTGGCGAAACCTATGCGTCGGGCATTCCCGGTGTGGCGCAAGACTCAAAGCAGGCCGCGCAGTTGTGCAAACGCGCTGCCAACGCGGGTTTTGCACCAGCACAGGCCACTTTGGCTATGCTGTTTGCCAGAGCAAAAAAGCACCAGCGTGCGGTGCATTGGTGGACTTTGGCAGCAGCCCAGGGCGATCTGGAAGCGCAGTTCAACTTGTCCACTGCCTATAGAAACGGCACTGGTGTTGACAAAGACCAGATAAAGTCCTTTGACCTTTTGGTGTCTGCCGCTCAAGCCGGTCTGGCCGAAGCTCAAGCCCGTCTCGGTCTTGCTTACGCCACGGGTGAGGGTGCCGTGCTCGACAGCATTGAGTCGGCCAAATGGTTCATACTGGCGGCCAATGGCGGTGACGCGGCCGCCAAGGCCAATCAGACTCGGGCCAAAAAAATGTTGAGTCCAGCCCAATGGACTGAAGCCTGCCGTCGCGCCAAAAGCTGGACCCCAATGGCCATGAATTAGGCCCGCTTTTGCCGCCCTTTTGGGGCTTTACCGGCGTCGCAACCATGGGACCATCAGGTAACTCAATTTGACCTGAATGTCGACTCCAACTTTAGCTCTTCTCCATGGCTGAGCAAAAAAACTATTCGGTTGTGCAGTGCCTGACCGCCATTGCGCAACACCACGGACTGCAAGTCAATCCTGAACGATTGATTGAAGAGTACGCATTGCCCAACGAAGAGCCGCGACCTGCCTTGGTGATTCGCATGGCGGCAGGAATCGGACTGAAAGGCAAGCTCTCCAAGTTGTCCTGGAAAGGTTTGTTTGCCCAAGAGGGAGTATTCCCATTCATAGGGCTGCTCAAAGACGGGAAGGCGGTCATTGTGGTCGGTGTCCGCGCTGGAGGTGACGGAGCCCAGGGCGAAGTTGCAGTGTTAAACCCGCAAATTCCGCAAGCCGCGGTGCACTACCTGGACAAAGATACGCTTCTGGAGGTGTGGAGCGGAAACGTCATATTTTTAAAACGCAGCCATGCTTTAACTGACCCCAAACAGCCTTTCAGCCTGCGTTGGTTCATTCCTGAGATACTGAAGCAGCGCGCTGCATTCAGAGATATTGCCATTGCAGCAGTTGCCCTGACCCTGCTTTCCATGGCGGCGCCCATATTTTTTCAATTGGTCATTGACAAGGTACTGGTGCATCAAAGTGCTTCTACCTTGTGGGTGTTAGCGGCCGGCATATCCGTGGCGCTGGTCTTTGAATCCATACTTTCGTACACACGGCAATTGATCATGGTATCGGCTACCAACAAGATTGATATGCAGATCACAAGGCGGGCATTCTCGCACCTGCTGTCACTACCTATTGATTACTTTGACACGACTTCGGTGGGTATTGTTGCCCGAGTGATGGGCCAACTTGAGGGCATTCGCGCGTTCCTAACCGGTAGGTTGATGTTTGCCGCGCTAGATACGCTAAGTTTGCTGTTTTTTATTCCTTTGCTGTTTTCATATTCCCCAACACTTGCCACCATGGTGATTTCTACGGCTGTTGTGATTGGTCTGATTATTGGGGCTTTGCTACCTACGTTTAAGCGCCAGTTGGACGATCTCAACGCAGCTGAAGGTGAACGACAATCCTTGTTGGTGGAGACAATTCACGGTATGCGCACCGTCAAGGCTCTGGCGATAGAACCCGCTCAGCGCCGCAGGTGGGACCAACTCTCGGCTCAGTCTATCGCAGCGCATTTTCGGGTGGCAAAGACGGCGATGAATGGGAATGCCGCTACTGAATTTTTGGGTAAATTTTTGCCGATTGCCATCATCGTAGTGGGCGCGCAAAGCGTTTTTGACAAGACCATGACGGTGGGCGCGCTCATAGCTTTTCAAATGTTTGCTGGACGGGTCATGGGTCCGCTGATTGCCATTGCCGGGCTCATCAATGAATACCAGTCTACAGCCGTATCCGTTCGCATTTTGGGAGAGGTAATGAACCGTCCGTCGGAGGGTCGGGGTGGTGCCGGTGGCCTACGCCCCACGCTGACCGGCGAAATCAGCTTCGAGGATGTGACGTTCCGTTACCCAGGCGCCAACGTTGCCGCATTGGACCACACCAAGTTCAGCATCAAAGCTGGAACCGTGGTGGGCATTGTGGGTCGAAGTGGGTCGGGCAAATCCACACTCACCAAGATTATTCAGGGCCTTTATCCAGTGCAAGAAGGCGTGGTCCGCTTTGATGGTGTGGACGCCAGAGAAATTGAGTTACCTCATTTGCGACGCCAAATAGGCATTGTGTTGCAAGAGAACTTCTTATTCCGCGGTTCTGTGCGGGCCAATATCTCTATTGCCAAGCCGGGCGCTTCTTTTGAAGAAGTGGTGGCAGCGGCACAACTCTCTGGTGCAGATGAGTTTATTGAGCGTTTGCCTCAAGGCTACGACACCATACTGGAAGAAAATGCATCCAATTTGAGTGGAGGGCAGAAGCAGCGGCTGTCCATTGCACGTTCGTTGCTTTTGCGGCCCAGAGTTCTCATCTTGGACGAGGCCGCCAGCGCGCTGGACCCGGAGAGCGAAGCGATCTTTATCAACAACCTTGGCAAGATGGCGGTGGGGCGCACCGTGATCATGATTTCGCACCGACTGTCCACTTTGGTAAATGCAGACGCCATCTTGGTAATGCAGCAAGGCAAACTGGTGGACAGCGGGCGCCATGAAGAGCTTCTTTCAAGAAGCGAAACCTATCAAACGCTATGGCATCAGCAGACAAGCCACCTGTAGCCAAGGCTCCAAGTTCAGACGGCGACTCTGACAAGGCGGCGATCGACTTTTTGCCGGATGCGGACGAGATTGAGCGTCGCCCTTTGCCGGCGGCCGCGCGAATCACCATGCATGTGGTGGTGTTTGCGTTGGTTGCATTTTTGGTGTGGGCATCCGTTTCTGATGTGGACTTGGTAGTCACTGCGCGCGGCAAATTGGTAACGCCCCTGCCCAATATTGTGGTGCAGCCGCTGGAGACAGGGACCATCCAGTCGATAGATGTGCGGATCGGGCAGTTGGTGAAGAAAGGTGACAAGCTGGCCGCGCTGGACGCTACATTTGCGCAGGCAGATGAGCAGCAATTGCAGACCAAACTGGATAGCCTAAATACGCAATGGGACAGTCTTGATGCTGCCTTGTCGGGGAACCGTACGGACAAGTCCAAAGCCGATACACCAGACAGCAAAATCCAATCCAAACTTTCCGATGAGCGGCAGGCAAGCTACATCTCTCAGATCAAGCGCCAATCGGAATTGATTGCCAAACTTCGTTCGTCCCTCGAGACCGCCAGAAGAGACGAAATGGCCATGGAACAGCGTGTTAAGGTGCTAAGAGAAATGGAGAGCATGGCCGATGACCTGGTTTCCAAAAAGTTGGCTGTCAAGGGTCGATTGCTCGACGCGCGTGACCGTCTGCTGGAAGCAGAGCGCAGTATGGAACTGGCAAAAAACCGACAAATAGAGCTGCGCCGTGATCTTTCTGCGGTGGAGGCAGAGAAAGCCGCGTTCGAAACCGGATGGCGCCAAAGAATGCTGGAAGAAATGTTGGCGGTTTCGCGCGAACGGGATGCCATTAAAGAGCAGTTACAAAAGGCTACCCGCCGCCAAAGCATGGTGGTGCTGACTGCACCCGCAGACGCAGTGGTGTTGGATATCGCAAAGTTGTCGCAAGGCTCCATCATCCGAGAGGCCGAGACTTTCTTTACGCTGGTGCCGCTAGGTGATGTGCTGGAAGCTGACGTGCAAATTGAGTCTAAAGATATCGGTTACATCAAGCTAGACGCGCCAACGCATGTCAAGGTAGATACTTTTCCGTTTATGAAGCACGGCATGTTGGACGGAAAGTTGCGTAGGATCAGCCAGGACGCCTTTCGCAAGGAGGCTAGCACTGGAGGGGGGGCTGATGCATTTTACGCAGGACGTATATCAATTGAAAGGCTCGAACTGGAAGGTCTTCCTCCAAACGCGAAACTATTGCCGGGCATGACGCTCACCGCAGAGATATTGGTAGGTAAGCGGTCTGTGATGTCCTATTTGCTTTGGCCTTTGACCAAAGCAGCTAAAGAGTCGATCAGGGAGCCATGATGCTCGCGCTAGTAGCTGTTATTTTGGCGAGTGGCGCAACCGGCGTATCGGCGGTCGAGCCTGCATCCAATGCCTCTGCCGCCAATGCTGTTGTATCTGTCATGAATTTACCGCGAGACTATCGCAACGCTTCGGTATTGCCCACCGTCTCAGCAAACGAGCAGCCCGAGGGGCCCGCAGCAAGTCGCTGGTGGCAACGCTTTGGCAGTGCCGAGCTCGACGCCCTGGTGGAGCAGGCGCTGCGCATGAACTCGGATTTGCGCATCGCCACCTTGCAGGTTGCGCAGGCCAAAATCCGCCTGGAGCAGAATAAGGCGGGGGCGCTCCCCACCATCCTGGCACCTATTCGCATGGCATCCCAAGGCAGCGGCGGCACCACCGATACTCTTCAGAGTTCGCAATTGGGCTTGCAGGGAAGCTACCGGCTGGACATCTGGGGCGAGCAGCGCGCGTCTTCCGAATCAGCCCAGCAGCAGGTCTTGCGCGCCAGCTTTGACCGGGACAACGTGGAGCGTAATGTGGTGGGTGGGTTAGTCTCTGCCTACATAGCCTACCTGCTGGTTGGGGACAACGTGAGCATGGCAGTGCAAAACGAGCAGGTGGCTAAAGAGATCTTGCAGACCGTGGAGAAGCGCATGGCGCTGGGTGATGCCACCCGGGATGAGATGGATCTGCAAATGGGCAATTTGGCCCTACAGCAGGCCGCCTTGGCTAATCTGGAGAACCAGCGCGAGGACATGCGAACTACGATATCGCGGTTGGTGGGGGCGCTGCCGGCTGAATTGAATCTGACCGATAGGGGCATAGACGCGCTGAGGATCCCGCACGTGGAGGCCGGCATTCCATCGGCGCTACTGCTCAACAGGCCGGACGTGCGAACGGTGGAGGCGCGCATGGCGGCGGCCAATGCAAACATTGAGATAGCCCGGGCAAGGCTGCTGCCCCCCATCGACCTGGTAGGACAGGCGGGCTACAGCGGGCTGACCGTGGCGCAACTTTTGCAGCCTCAAAGTTTGTTTTGGAACGCCGTGGCTTCCCTGTCCCTTACCATATTCGACGGTGGACGCCGCCAGGGCGACAGGGCCCTGGCCCAGTCTGCGTACCAAGAAATGGTGGAAACCTATCGACAGACCGTCTACCAAGCCATTCGCGAAGTGGAAAGTGCGGTATCGAGCGTGCGCGCAGCCAACCTGCGGCTGGAAGCACATAAGCGTAGCACCCGCGCTGCCCTGAACATGTTCAAAACCGCCAGCGACGCATTCACACTGGGCGCCGTGGATCTGACGACGCTGCTGGAAGCCCGTCGGAACTACCAGCGCAGCCAGGACGAGATGCAAAAGACAAAGGCGGAATTGCTCAGGGCCAGTGCGGGGTTGTCGTTGGCGGTGGGAGGCTGAGCCTCATGGCGAACTACGCACCGTTGTAGTCTGATTCATCAGTCGCATGAAATATCAGGTGCCTGAGCTGTTCTACTGTCAGGAAATCGATGTTGCTGCCACTGTCGTAGGCATAGCCCGCCGGTACAGGTTTCGCACCGTGGGCAGCGCAATAGTCTTCCAATGTGCTCGCACCGGCTGGGGGCAATATCGCAAAATATTTGCCGAGGTCCACGGTATTGAAGCTGTCGCTGCCCGTAATCATTTCCTCGTGAATTTTCTCCCCGGGACGAATTCCGACAATGCGTTGCTCGCATTCCGGGCCGATGGCAGTGGCCACATCGGTGATCCGGTAGCTGGGGATTTTGGGAACGAAAATCTCCCCGCCTTGGGCCCGATCCAGAGCCCAGAGAACCATGTCCACTCCGTCCTGGAGACTGATGTTGAAGCGGGTCATTGCCGGATCCGTAATGGGCAATACGCCTGTCTTGAGGCGTTCCAGAAAGAAGGGAATGACTGAGCCTCGGCTGCCCATGACATTGCCATAGCGCACCACACTGAATCGCAGATCGCGTGCTCCCTTGAAATTATTGGCAGCGGTAAATAGCTTGTCCGAACAAAGTTTGGTAGCGCCATACAGGTTGATGGGCGCAGCAGCCTTGTCAGTGGATAGTGCAACTACACGCCTAACACCAGTATCCAAGCACGCCTCGATGACATTTTGTGCACCCATGATATTGGTCTTGATGCATTCAAACGGGTTGTATTCCGCCGCCGGGACCTGCTTGAGTGCGGCAGCATGGATCACGATATTGACGCCCTCCATGGCCCGTCGCAGGCGGTCTGCATCGCGAACATCGCCAATAAAGTAGCGCAGTGCAGGGTATTGAGACACCGGAAAGCGCTGTGACATTTCGAACTGTTTCAGTTCATCCCGGCTGAAAATAACCAGGCGCTTGACGGCAGGGTACCGTTCAAGAACTTTTTTTACGAATGCCTTGCCGAAGGATCCGGTTCCGCCGGTGATAAGGATAGATGTGTTGTTGAGCATGGTTCACCTGTTGTCCGCCAATGCCATGGGAAGGATGTGCCTGATTACCCCGGCGTCATAGCATAACCTCTGTGCTTGTCGCATTTGCAGCGAAGGATTCCCGGCCCGGCTTGGTGTTGACTCGAATTGGAATCCCTGTCGCAGAGATTGGCACTTTTAATGCTGTAGGCAGCACTTCTCACATGCATGTGCAACACATTGCCCATGCAGTCGATTCAGTGGTGTGGCGCGCAGTTTGGATGCCGGAGGTCGCATAATGCTCAGACTTGGCCGTGCGCGGACACAACCAGGCGATGAATGCATATTTCTTTAGTTGGCACTGGTTCAAGATAATTGGAATGGAGACGCGATGAGTGGGGAACTTGAAAATATCATTGTGCTAACCAATTATCGTGATATTCCGCCTGCGATATTGGTTACTAAAGGGTTGTCAAATTTCCGCGTTATTACCCATGACCCGCATGTGGTGGATCTGGCTGCAGCGCAGGGGTTGGGTTCCGTTGAGCTCGTGAATTGGGAAGGCTGTCCTGATTTTTCCGGAATTGTGGATGAAGTGACTGCCGCACTGGAGTCCGCCGAAACCGAACTTGCCATTGCAGCACGCCGGACGCACCCGGAGGTATCTGTTCAGGCTTGGCAGTACTGGAGTTTGAGCCACATATTCATGATATTTATCTGGTACCGCGGAATGTGGCGGGATCTGCCTAAGAATCCCGATGCCACCTATTATGTTTTTATCTATGACAATGTGGATTCCTTGCCCGGCTGGAATTTTTTGTCTGCGCTGATGCTATTAGAAGTGCTGACTAATGCTGGCATCAAGTTCTCGGCGTACAGTTATGGCAAAGACGCAAAGTCACTTGAATACAAAATTCCGGATTTGTCGAAAATAAACTCGACAGATTCCAAAGAATACCTGTTAACCCACATTCCAACATGCTCCTACGATAGCGTGTATTTCAATGAGGAGATTCTGGCATCAGGCAAAGGGGTTATCAATCTGGAGTCTGCGTTGTTTAATGTGCCTGTCCTGGTTGGGCAATCTCTGTCGTTGATTGACGCGGACCAGACGCTTCAATCGTTCCCGCACGATACTCAGCAGCGCATTCTTGCGTTTGTGCAGGATATTCAAATTGTTTTGAGTGGTATTTTTGGGAAAAATATCCGGAGTGTGGTTTTCGCCGAAAGGCAGGTTAACCATATTGCGCGGGCGTTTCAGGCGCAAATGGTTTTTTACCACTCTCAAGTAAATCACCTGACCAGTTTAAAGCCATCAAAAATACTGCTGTCGGACCACGATACGGCCATACACGGACCACTCATCTCCTACGCGCAATTGCATAGTATTCCCGTGGTCCTGATTCCGCATTCCAAACGTACTAATGCCCTGCCGTACCACTATGACAATATCGTGTGTCTGCATCACCCGATGCAAAGTGCAGTTATATGTAATGGCAAGGGAACTGCATTATTGAGTCTTGCAATGTGCTATCCGGAAGTGCTTCAGGGCAGCAGCACTTCCTCGCGTCTGGGGAGCATCGGAATTCTGCTCAATGAGTTGTGTTGCTGCGATCTTGGCATTTACTACGCCAGCATCACACCATACACCGAGGGTTTGGCAGAAATTGCCCGGTGGTGTGACGCTCATGGCGTGAGGCTGAACATCCGGTGCAGGCCGAATTCCCCTTTGTTGGCCTTGCTTTCCGAGGCAACGGGACTGGCCGTGGATCAACTGGACCACTCCAGACGGATTGCGCTGGATGATTTTGCCGGCGGCATCGATCTGTGCCTGATGTACGGCTCGCCCACATCCGGCGTCATCAATTTTCTGCAGAAGTCCAAGCCTGTGATTGGCACGGTTTCTCAACCGCTGGCCTCTGTAGAGTCATCGACGGTGAGCGCGGATATCGTGCCATGTCACGGAATACGGGAGACACTGGATTTGTTGACGTCCTTTTATTCCGATCCTGCGGTATTTCTCCAGTTCCGAAACAGGCAATTCAGCCGGTATGTTGCCGGATTTTCCGAAAGTCATCCGTTGCGTAAATTCTTATGAATGCAATGCCTATGATTCCTTATGGTCGGCAGTCCATCGATGAAGACGACATCGCGGCAGTCGTAGCGACACTTCGCTCAGCGTTCCTGACGCAGGGCCCTGCTGTTGCACAGTTCGAAGCCGCGCTGTGCAGCTATACGGGAGCGACCTACTGCGTCGCAGTCTGCAATGCCACGGCGGGTTTGCATATGGCGGTGGCCGCACTGGAGTTGCCGGCAGGTTCTGAAGGTGTGACATCTCCCAACACCTTTCTCGCCAGCGCCAATTGCATGGCCTATTGCAACGTGAAGCCTGTTTTTGCGGATATTGAGCCGCAGCACTTCAATATCGATCCGGTTGAAGTGCAAGCGCGCATCACGGATGCCACACGGGTGCTGGTACCTGTGCATTTTGCGGGGCATCCGGCGGACATGGTGGCTATTGCGGAGATTGCCCGGAAACATCGACTTCGAGTGATAGAAGACGCCGCCCACGCGATCGGCTCGCGGTACGAAGATGGTGGCATGGTGGGCAACTGCCGTCACAGCGACATGACGGTTTTTTCATTCCATCCGGTCAAGACCATCACCACGGGAGAGGGCGGGGCCATCACAACCAATGACCCGGAGTTGTATCGCCGCCTGCTGCGGTTGCGCTCTCACGGCATGACCAAAGACCCGCAGGAACTCACCAGCAACCCCGGACCCTGGTACTACGAGATGCAGAGCCTGGGCTTCAACTACCGCCTGACAGACTTGCAGGCAGCACTGGGCATCACACAACTGGCCAAGCTGGACCAGTTTGCCGCCCGCCGCAAAGCCATCATTGCACAGTACAACCGGAGTTTTTCTCAGCTGGATTGGATGCAGGCCCCCCTCCAGCAAGGAGGCGTGGACGCGTGTTTCCACCTGTATGCAACGCAGATTGACTTTCCCCGGCTGGGCAAAACCCGCCAGCAGGCGATGCAGTTGCTGCTGGCGCAAGGCGTGGGAACGCAAGTGCATTACATCCCGGTGCACACGCAGCCGTGGTACCGGTCTACTTACGGGTACCAAATGGGGGACTATCCTGCAGCGGAATCCTACTACGAGCGGGCCTTGAGCCTGCCACTTTTTCCTGCCATGAGCGACGCCGAGGTGGCTCGCGTGGTGACAGCAATCCAGAGCCTGCCATGACGCAGCTGGCGCTGGGCACGGTTCAATTCGGAACAGACTACGGCATTACCAATCGCAGTGGCCGTGTGGCGGAGCAGGAGGTTCGGGAGATTGTGCTTGCCGCGGTGAATGCAGGCGTCTCAGTCCTTGATACCGCAGCAGCCTACGGAGATGCTGAGTACGTCGTGGGAAGGTGCCTTCCTCCAGGCTCACGCCTGCGTATCATCACAAAAACCGTCCCTTTGCGCACGGAGCACATTGACTCCGGATCACTCAACAAGGTGTCCCAAGGGATTGAGCGGAGCATGGAATTGCTCATGCGCCCACAGCTCGACGGTGTCATGGTGCACCACGCCAAAGACCTATTGGTACCAGGAGGCGACAAGCTGTTTGCCCTGTTGCAGGCCGAACAGGCCCAGGGCCGGATTGGAAAGATTGGCGTATCGGTTTATGGCACGGCAGAACTTGCCGCCTTGGTGCCGCGTTACCCGATTGAACTGGTGCAGTTGCCCCTCAATGTGCTTGACCAGCGCCTGCTCACTGCAGGGTGGATCCACCGGCTGCATGAAGCCGGGGTGGAGATTCACGTGCGATCTGCCTTCCTGCAAGGCACCTTGCTGGCCGATGCCGGCTCTTTGCCTGACCGGATTGGCGTTATCAAAGCCGGTGTCCGGAACTTTCAGAATGTCTGCTCCGGTGCAGGGCTGGATCGAACAGAAATGTGCCTCGGCTTCCTGCAATCTCTCCAGGGTATCAGCTACGTCGTCTGTGGCGTCGCTGGATTGCAGCAATTTTCCGAGATTGCGGCTGCCTGGGAACGCTGCAAAGCCCTTGCCGCAGCGGACTATGCCCCATTTGCACTTCCCGACCATCCTTACCTGAGCCCGGCAAATTGGCCCCGCTAAAAGCAGACTTTTTATGCCTACTTTTGGGACTATTTACGTCCGATTGTGGTTAAGGTTACGGGGTTGCTCTTTATCCGCCCGATTTACGGCCCAGACCACCATGCTGCTTTACACGCCCAAGACGAACGACAACTATGTTGAGTTATCGTTGAACAACGCTTTTGATGATGGAATTCAGAATAAATCCTGCCCCATCGGCTGGTTGTGCGTTGCGGAAAAACCCGTATGAAACCTGTTGCCATCATCCAGGCCCGGATGAGTTCCACCCGCCTTCCTGGAAAGGTGCTCATGCCGCTTGCGGGCAAACCTGTTCTTGCACACGTGGTGGAGCGGCTTGCCTATTGCCGAACCCTGCAGGGTGTATTGGTTGCCACGTCGACGCATCCAAGTGACGATGCCATTGAGCAATTTTGCAGCGCGCAAGGAATCAGGTGCTACCGCGGCAGCCTGGACGATGTGCTGGACCGCTATTACCAGAGTGCGCTGCTTCTGGGTGCCGACCCGATCGTCCGCATCACTGCTGACTGCCCCGCCATTGATCCGGTGGTGGTGGATGCTGTGGTGGCTGGATTTCTGGCCGGGAACTTTGACCTGTACGGACTCGCCGGTGAGTTTCCGGATGGTCTGGACTGCACCGTGTTTGGCTTTTCTGCCCTGGAGCGCGCCTGGAAAGAGGCCCGCCTGCGATCAGAAAGAGAGCATGTGGGGCCCTATATAGAAAACCATCCGGAGTTGTTCCGTAATGGAGGCTTGCACCTCTTTCACGGTCTGGCACACCAGCGGTGGACGCTGGACGAGCCCAGAGACTTTCAGCTTCTGAGAGCGATCTTTGATCGCCTCTACACACCCGAGAAACCGTTTCTTGCCCATGAGGTATTGGAAATGCTTTCGCGTGAGCCAGAATTGATGGCTGCCAACTCCGGCATTGTCCGGAATGCGGGTTATTTGAAATCATTGGAAAGCGACGGAGTGGAAACACCATGAATTCCCTGGAAGAACTGATGACTGGAAGTGGCGTTGAGCTCTACCGGCGGGCCAAAACGCTCATGCCTGGAGGCACGCAATTGCTCTCCAAGCGGCCTGAAATGTTTGCGCCCGAGGTCTGGCCGTCGTACTACTCCAAAGCCAAGGGTAGCCGCGTGTGGGACATGGATGGGCGTGAGTTCATCGACATGTCCATCATGGCAGTAGGGGCCTGTATCCTGGGTTACGCCGACGATGAAGTCGATGATGCCGTGGTTTCGGCGATTCGCAGGGGAGTCAACAGCACCCTCAATTGTCCGGAAGAAGTGGAGCTGGCCGAAGCCTTGGTAACACTGCACCCGTGGTTTGATATGGTTCGGTACGCCCGCAGCGGAGGTGAAGCCATGGGCCTGGCCATTCGCGTGGCGCGGGCCTCCACCAAGCGCGATGTGGTGATGTTCAGTGGCTACCACGGTTGGAACGACTGGTACCTGGCGGCGAATCTTGCTGATGATGCCGCACTGGATGGGCAGCTGATGCCGGGGTTGCAGCCCAACGGTGTGCCCCGCGGTCTGACCGGAACGGCGATTTCCTTTGATGCGAACAACATAGAGTCCCTGCGGGAAAAGGTGCGGGGCAAAGAAAATCAGATCGCTGCCATCGTGATTGAGCCGGCGCGTGGCGAGGATGCCCCGCCCGGGTACCTGCAGGCGCTGCGCGAACTGGCGTCGGAAATCGGTGCGGTCCTGGTCTTTGATGAAATCACCAGCGGATTTCGCATGTGTGCCGGGGGAATTCACCGCAATTACGGCGTGTACCCCGACCTTGCGGTGTTTGCCAAGTCCATGGCCAATGGCTATGCCATGTCCGTGGTCATGGGAGTGGAAAAGGTCATGCAGGCAGCGCAAACGACATTTATCTCCAGTACCAACTGGACGGACCGGGTCGGTCCGACAGCAGCGTTGGCCACCCTCAAAAAGTACCAGCGGGAGCATGTTGAGAAGCACCTGATTGCCACGGGCAATCGCGTAAAAGACATCTGGCGTCAGGCCGCAGTTCGCAGCGGTCTTGAGATCAACGTGACCGGGTTGCCTTCCCTGGGAGCTTTTGGCTTCAAGGCACGCCACCCGATGGGAATGAACACGCGCTTTACCATCGAAATGCTGAAAGAGGGGTTCCTCGGGTTCAGGCAGTTCAAACCATCTTTTGCGCACCAGTCCGACGATCTGGACCGCTACCAGAAGGCAGTTGAGCGGATCTTTCCCTTGCTGGCGGCCGATCTGGAGTGCACGGAGTTACGTACTCCCAAGCACCACTCCGGTTTCCAGCGTCTGACCAAGGAATAGCCCCATGTCAGAAACCGTTGAGCGTGAATGGAATGGGCACCACGGAGTGGTTGTGGCAGCTGCCAACGGCTTCGATGTCATTGAGTGCCGTAAGTGCGGTTTCAAGCACATTGTGTCCATACCGACCGAGCAGGAACTGGAGCATGCATACCGCCACGAGTACTACACCCAGGAAAAACCGCTGTACCTCGATCGCTACCGGCAGGATCTGGATTGGTGGAATACGGTTTACACGCATCGTTATGAAATACTGGAGCAGTACCTGCCCCCTTCAAGGCGCAGGATTCTGGACATAGGATCCGGTCCCGGGTTTTTTCTCCTGAATGGCCAGAACCGGGGCTGGCAGGTGAAGGGTGTAGAGCCTTCCGAGCAGGCAGCCCAGCACAGCGTGAATCTGGGGTTGGATGTAGAAAACATCTTTTTTTCAGAGCAGACCGCGACCGCTTTGGGCGAATTTGATGCCATTAATATGGGAGAGGTGCTGGAGCATATTCCCCAGCCGACAGCATTGCTTCAACTTGCGCATGCCCGGTTGTCTGAGGGGGGCGTTGTGTGTCTGGTGGTCCCCAATGATTTCAATCCGTTGCAGCTGATACTGCGCGATCACCTGGGTTTCGACCCCTGGTGGGTAGCTCCGCCGCACCATATCAATTACTTTGACTTTGTGACTTTGGCGAATTTGCTCAGCAAGTGTGGATTTGAAGTGCTGCATCAGGAGTCGACCTTCCCCATAGATTTGTTTCTGCTGATGGGCGATAACTACATTAACAACGATGCGGTCGGGCGCGCATGTCATAGCAGACGGATGATCCTTGAAAAAAATCTTATTGCAGGCGGGGCTGGCGAGTTAATGACTTCTATCTATAACAGACTGAGTGAACTCAATCTCGGGAGAGAGGTTGTGATGTTTGCCAGGAAGACTTCATGGAAACTTTAAAGAGAAATTGCATCTGTTGCGGGGCCGACAGCGGTCAGATTATTCCGCTTGGAAAATATTCCGTGGCTGGCGTCGGGGAAATTGACGCAAAACTCAAAATCTGCGATGCCTGCGGGTGCTTAATGCAGGACCCGGTTCCCGCCCCCGAAGCGATGGCGAAATATTACAAAGTTCTGTCGAATTACACTAATGCAAGTAGGGATGGTCTCCCCGATCCCAATACGTTAAAAGCAAATAGAAGACAGCTGGCGCTAATCGATGACTTGCCGAAGCTCGGACGTGCCTATGAAATTGGATGTGCAACCGGACATATGTTGTCTGAATTGAAAAAACTGGGGTGGAATGTTAATGGTTGTGACCCATCGCCTTCTGCTGCCAAAGTTGCCAAAGATCTATGGGACATACAAATTCAAACGGGTCAGTTTGAAGAAATGAGCCTTGCTCCGGGTGGCGTGGATTTGGTCCTGATGATGCATGTACTTGAGCATGTGCATAACCCAGTAGATTTTCTGGGGAAAGCCGCTAGTTTGCTTGCTGAAAATGGCTCACTACTGATTGAAGTGCCATGTCTGATTCGGCCTGACAAGTGGGGAAATGGATACTTCACGTTTGAGCATATCAACATTTTTTCAGAAAATGCGCTGCTGTCTTGCTTGTCACGTGCAGGATTTCAAGCACTGGCAATAAAGATCGATGCTGAATCTGAACCCTATCCGGTTATAACCGCGCTAGCTAGAAAGACCGGCGCGAATAAGCCGTTTCTCGTCAGGCCTGATGATCCTGAGGCCGTTGCGGCAATGGTTAAGGCATACTTGAAAACAGACGCATCTGAATGGATGAGAATCGACAACTTACTTGCCAACGAGTTACTAGGGGTTGATGAAGTGATATTGTGGGGTGGAGGTGTGCATACAAGTCAGTTGTTTTCTCATACTGCTGCAATTCATGCCGTTGATATTAAATATGTAATTGACAGTGACCCACAAAAGCACGGTTTGAAAATAGAAGGTGTAGAAATACGAGGGATTGATTTTGTGAGCTTGGTAAATGATATTGTTCCAATTATTATTTCCTCAAAGGCCTACGAAGAAGAGATTTATTTGTATTTAAGAAAAGAATTGCAATTAAAAACAAAAATAGTCCGACTATATAATTAATAAATGAAAAATATTATAGTTGTTTTACAAGCGAGTAGTCGTTCGTGGTCTGGCGGAGCGGATTTGTGTATGAATCTCATGGAGGGCAGGACTGTTTTGGCCAATACTCTTGGAAGAGTATTATCTGGTCTGCCTTTTTGTATATCTGGTACTTACTTGATTGCCCCTGAGTTTGATCGTGGCGGCATGGATTTTTTGTTGAAAGATTTTCCGGATTTGAAAATATCCTATGGCTATGATAGTAGTCCGTTGCTTAGGATGTTGGCGATTATTCGCGAGATGAACGATGAAGATTACGTCTTGCGAATAAATGGAATCAACTTTTGTGTTGACTTGCTTGCGGCTGGTCAAATGTTAGAGTTGGTTGATTCTCAATATTATGACTGCATAAAATTCCCAGATGATTTCCCCGCCCTATTTACTTGTGATCTATACGGTGTCAGAGGTTTGCGGAAAATGCAGGACGAATTGAGCAACGTTGACCCTATATATCACGTGCACCCAAAGTATTACATGAGTATTCATGAGCGCTACTCATGTCTGGTACTTAAGCCAAACTTGACGAGTTACACCGACAATTACCTCCAGTCGGCAAGAAAAAAGTACTCCGACTCTATGCATGCGAAAAGAATAGAGGTAGATGGTCGCAATGCAATAGTTGCCGGGGATTCTATTGTACTTCACTATGAATTAGCGAGGAATTACATTGCTGGAAAAGATATTGTTCTGGATATGGCCTGTGGAGACGGTTTTGGGTCCAACATTCTGGTTGGATCGGCCGGAAAAGTAGTTGGTGTCGATTTGGATTCGGCAGCAATAGAGCAGGCAAAAAGAACATTTTTTAGCGATGATGCAGAATTTATTCAATGTGATGTATTAAATATGCCATATGAGAATGAATTTGATGTTATCGCTGCCTTTGAAATTATTGAGCATGTTCCCCCGGTTGCTTTTCTACGAAGCGTGTTCAGGGCGCTAAAGGCTGGCGGTTTATTGTTGCTGAGTACCCCCCAAAATTCATTGGGGCACATCCCAACCACCTCGGATCATATAAGAGAATATTCTTTATCGGAAATAGAGACCGTTGTGGATAGTTATTTTGAGATCGAGAAGATTATTGGAATAAAACAGGGTTGCGTCTACTTTGATGGCGATCCCGTTGGCAGTAATACATTCCTAGTCGCTAGAAAAAGAACTTTTGTCTAAGCATATATGGCAACACTAGAAGGGATTTGCAGATATGTTGGTAGCTGATTATGTGGCCGGTGTCTTTTTGCAGAATTCGGTTGAACGGGTATTCATGTATCCGGGCGGGACCATCGCGCCGCTGGTCAATGCCTGTTTGGCCGCCGGCATTAAGGTTGAATGTTTCAAAAGTGAGCAAGGCGCCGGCTATGCCGCACTGGCCTACGCGCGCATCTCCGGCAAGCCGCAGGTTGTCTTGGTGACGTCGGGACCGGGGGTTACCAATGTCTTGAGCTGCCTGGCGGACGCTTACTATGACTCAACCCCGCTCGTATTAATTACGGGCCAGATTGGTACAGGGGACCTCAAATCCCGTCCGGCTGTCCGGCAAAGGGGATTCCAGGAAACGCCTACCGTGGAATTGACCAAGCCCATTAGCAAGCGGTCAAACTGCCTGATGTCGACGGAGGACGCATTCCGCGAGGTTCCTTTGGCGTTCACGGAGGCTGTGGCGCAGCGAAGGGGGCCGGTGGTTATTGATTTCCCGATGGATATTCAACGTACTGAAATTGGCAGTTCGGCCAGCGTCAATTGCGTTGCCGATGGTGCGTCTAATGCGATGCTTGCGATCGACGCAGGTGCCTCCCAGTTGATCATGGATGTGGGAAAAGCAGCGCAGCAGGCACGTCGCCCGGTACTGCTACTGGGCCATGGCGCCTTGGACGCTGCTGCGTACAAGCAATATGCCGCAATTGCAGCGAGACTGGACGCACTGGTGGTAACCAGTTTTCTCGGTCTGGGGGCATTTGATACGCAGGATCCGCGCTTTGTCGGCTATGTCGGTCATACCGGTCACTTCGCTGCCAATAAAGCGGTTTTCGAGTGTGATTTTCTGCTGGTGCTTGGTTCTCGGCTGGACATAAGGCAAACCGGTTCGGTGGTAAATCAATTTGTGCCTGATGGAAAAGTGGCCTGGGTCAATCTGGATGTCGCAGAACTGGACAACGCCCGGGTGCATGCAGACTGGAAAATTCAGCTGGATGTGGGCGACTTTTGCGATCGGTTGCTGGAGGTACTGCCTGACGCTGGGCAGGCGGTTGATACGCCCTGGCATGCCGATATTTTGAGGGTTCTAAGGGAGGGTTTCGAGGACCGCCCCAACCCCGATAGTACAGATCTGTCACCCCGGGATGTCTTGCAGTGCATCAAGAAAACGATTGGCGACACGGAGTTGACAGTCACGACCGGCGTGGGTTGTCATCAGCATTGGGCAGCCCGTCATCTGGCGTTTCATCCAACTGACCGCCGTTTACTGACGTCAGGGGGGCACGGTACGATGGGCTATGACCTGCCATCAGCCATAGGAGCAGCCATGGCCCAAGCGGGCCGTCGGGTATTGTGTGTCGTCGGTGACGGTTCTTTCCTGATGAATATTCAGGAGCTGGCTTCGCTGGCCGAGAGAAATCTGGACGTCAAAATTCTGGTGATGAATAACCGGCGGCTTGGTATTGTTTCCCAGTTTCAACTGATCACCTGGGGCTCGGATCCAGCCACTGGCGATTTCAAGACGCCAGATTTTGTGGCTATCGCCAGAGGATTTGGCATTGCGGCCGACCGCCTCGAAAGCCTCCCGGAATTGAGTCAGAAAATCGAAAAATTCTGGTCCCAACCGGGGCCATCGCTCTTGGAAGTAATGACTGATGCGGGTGCCGACGTGTCACCCATGTTGCTGGCAGGGCAGACGATGGGTGAGATGTGGATGGGACGACCATCGTGAACCGCCCCAGGGTCGCACTCGTCACGGGGGCCAGTCGCGGTATCGGCAAAGGTATTGCAGATGCCTTGGCAAAGGCCAATTACCTAGTTGCGGCCGGTTACAACAGTAGCCCCATATTACCTATCGCGGAAGAGAGTTCGCTCGACTCCATTTGGCCAGTAAAAATTGATATATCCAGCGAGGATTCGGTAAAGCAGGCAATTCAAAGCGTTGAAAACCATATCGGCCGGGTCGATGTGCTCGTGAACAATGCGGGGTTTGCGCAACCCAAGCCTTTCATGGAAATCTCGGATGCGGACTGGGAGGCCATGCTTTCGGTAAATCTGTTGGGTGCGGTTCGCTGTACCAGAGCGGTGCTTCCGGGGATGCTGGAAAACAACTATGGCCGTATCGTCAACATTTCGTCCATCGGCGGCCAATGGGGTGGCATGTACCAGGTGCACTACGCTGCAGCCAAGGCCGGGTTGATTAATTTCACCAGATCAATGGCAAAGCTCTATTCAGGGCAAGGTGTCACGTCCAACGCTGTATCGCCTGGCCTAATTGAGACAGAAATGATTGCTCAAGAGATGAAGGATCCTTCCGCTCCCAGCCGGGTGCAAGGTATTCCGGTGGCGCGCCTGGGCACGGTTCCGGAGGTCGCAGCTGCGGTGCTCTACCTCTGTTCAGATGAAGCCGGGTATGTCACCGGCCAGACCATCAACGTCAATGGAGGTATGTATTTTGGCTAGGACCTTGATGATTGTCGGTGCGGGTGCCGAGCAAGTTCCAGCTTATATCGCGGCAAAAAAAATGGGGCTGACAGTAGTCGGCACGGATCTGAACCCGAATGCGCCAGGCTTTGCGTACGCTGATCACAAGATTCTTGTTTCGACAAGGGATGCGCTCGCCACTGAAGCCGAGGCGGTGAAGTTTTGCAAGAACATCCCCATCAACGGGGTCATGACCATCGCAAACGATGTGCCCTACACCGTGGCGCGTGTTGCCAATGCCATCGGGCTACCTTCAATCAGCCTTGAGGCCGCTGAGTGCGTTTCCGACAAACTGTTAATGAAGGAACGCTTTGAGCAACACAAGGTTGCATGTCCCTGGTTTGCCGAGATCGAGAGCCTTGATGATTTGCGGCGTTATTTCGATGCCAAGCCTGCACAAGACTTTGTCCTGAAACCGACAGACGGTCGGGGCGCAAGGGGCGTGCTCCTGATCAGAAAAGGGGTCGACCTTGCGTGGGCATTTGCGGAATCCCGGCGTTGGGGTGATTGCGGCCGCCTCATCCTTGAGGAATTTATTCCGGGCTTGCAGTTGTCCACAGAATCATTTATCTACGAAGGCAAGTGCTACACCGCGGCCATGGCCGAGCGGAATTATGCGCGCCTGGAACAGTTTGCCCCCAATATTATTGAGGACGGCGGAACCGTTCCTGCGGAAATAAGCGGCGCTTTGTCATCGGCCATTGACAACCTGATTCAACAAGGGGCAAATGCGCTGGGTATCCATGCTGGTGTGGTCAAAGGTGACATCGTCATTGACCAATCCGGGAAGCCCATGATCATTGAACTGGCCGCACGACTTTCAGGCGGATGGTTCGCTACGCATCAGATCCCTGCTGCTAGCGGGGTAGATCTGGTCAAGGCAGTCATCAGTTATTCGCTTGGTGATGCCATTGCTATTGAAACCTTGTTGCCCAGTAAAAATCGGGCGACAGCCATCCGGTATTGGTTTCCCCACAGTGGCCGCATTCTGGCTATTCGGGGCGAGGGTGAACTGAAGAAGATTCCTGGTTTGTTAACTTACGGCTTCTTCCGGACTGCTGGCGACATTCAGCCTGAAATCAAGATGCACCCCGACCGTTTCGGGTATGTCATCGTCGAAGGTGACAGTCGGGATGAAGTAATTTCAAGAGTCAATTCTGCTCTTGCGTGTATCGAGGTGGAGGTCGCGCCGTGATAAATTTCATTGCAGAGGTATCGAGCAATCACCATCGCGACTTGCCGCGTTCGCTGGAGTTCATCGACGCTGCAAGGGCAGCAGGATGTTCCGCAGTCAAGTTCCAGTTATTCAAAGTGGATCAGCTTTTTTCAAAAGAAATACTGGAACGGTCCGAGAAACACAGAAACCGCAAAGAATGGGAGCTGCCGGTCGATTTTCTGCAACCTTTGGCTCAAAGGTGTCAGGAGAAAAATGTGCTGTTCTCCTGCACTCCGTTCTACCTGGATGCCGTTGCTGAATTGGAGCCTTACGTTGCGTTCTACAAAATCGCCTCTTACGAATTGCTATGGGATTCGTTGTTGGCTGCTTGTGCGCGAACCGGGAAGCCCGTGGTGCTTTCGACAGGCATGGCCTTGATGAGCGAAATCACCCACGCAGTCGAGGTATTGCGTAACAACGGCTGCTCTGCACCTGCGCTGCTGCATTGCACCTCTGCCTACCCCACGCCCTATGCAGAAGCCAATCTTGCAGCGATTGAGACCATTCGCAAGGCCACGGGTTGCGAAGTCGGCTGGTCCGATCACACGGTGGAGCCCGCTGTCATACACCGGGCCATCAGCCGCTGGGGGGCCCAGGTCATTGAGTTCCATCTGGACCTGGATGGACAGGGTGAAGAATTTGCAGCAGGTCATTGCTGGCTGCCGGATCAAATTGGTGCCGTGATCAGGGACGTCGAGAAAGCCTTGATAGCGGACGGCAATGGCGTGAAAGAGCCGGTTCCGTCTGAACTTCCGGACCGCCTGTGGCGGGCTGACCCTTCCGACGGTCTACGACCGCTCAAGCAAGTGCGAAAAGACTTTAACGTTGAATCCTGAGAATCCGTCTGAATCCGCGACCCCCAGCGTACTGCTGGTGTGCCAGGCTTCCCCTGAAATCGGGTTGGGGCACTTGTCCCGCATGCTGGTGCTGGCGCGCACCATGCTGGGCGAAAGTCTTCTCTCTCCTCACGTTCTGATCGTCGGGGAACCTCTGAAGCGCGATGCGTTGAACAAACTTTCGCATGCATTCCTCCCTGCGACAGCGGATTTTTCCTCGGCTGTGGTGCAACAGGTAGACCTCCATGCTTGCAGCGTGGTTGTATTTGACTTGCACCCCAAACTGATACCCGGTGACATGGCGGAACTGCTCAGCATGCTGCGTTCCCGCAACGTGCGCACCGTGGGCGTGGATAGTCTGCTGGGCCTGTGCGCTGAACTGGACCTGGTGTGGGTTCCGACATTCTGTCTGCCTGACGACAAGAAACCTGTGCAATGCCAAAACGTGGAGTTCGGCTGGAAAACCTTTTTACTCCGCCAGCCACTACCCCATGGCGACTGGGAACCCGGATCCCGGGTTCTGGTGCTCACCGGAGGGGGCGATACGGCGCAGCAAGGTGAGACCCTGTCGACGTTGCTGGACGCAGCGTTAGGTGCTGGCACGGATGTGCATTGGGTGCGGGGGCCGTTTGCCCTGGCGCCTCGACTACCCTTGGCACCCCGGTTGCAATGGACCGTTCACCATGCACCGCAAGGGCTTGACCACCTCATGCTCCAGTGCAATTACGCCATAGCCATTTTTGGAATTTCATTTTTTGAGCTACTGCAGTATGGAGTGCCAACGGTCGTGTATTCGCCCTACGGTGGGAAGGATGATTTCGAGCTTGAGGCACTGCAAATGGAACAGGTTGCTTGCGTCGCATCGGATGCCAATGATGCAGCGCGTCAACTTGCGGACCTGATGCGGGACAACGGTATGGCTCGCGATTTCTCTTCCAGATCGAAGCACCTGCTTTCCGCAAATGGAGGGCAGGCGCTAGTCTCCCGCATTCTTGAATTGTCACGGAGCTGATATGCAGACCCAGTCCTACATCATGTTCCATCTGAATATGGCGTTTTCTTCCATACCGGAGGAATCCAGGCCCGCCCTGATTCAGCGTTGCTATTGGCCCCTTCTGCATCTGGTGGAAACGTCCGGGATACCGGTTGGCATTGAACTTACCGGTTGGACGCTCGAAAAAATCCAGGAACTGGATCCGGCGTGGGTCGGAAAATTCAAGAGCCTGTTGCACACTGAAGCTTGCGAGCTGATCGGTAGTGGTTACACCCAGATGATCGGGCCTATCGTTCCGTTTCAGGTGAATCAATGGAACCAGAAGCTGGGAGTGGATACCTATCAACGGGTGTTGGGGGTGCGGCCTTCCATTGTGCTGGTCAATGAAATGGCCTATTCCAGCGGCATGGTCGACGTCTATGTTCAGGCGGGTTACCAGGGCATCATCATGGACCGCGATAACGTCCGGCTTGCGCTGCAAGTGGAACACCGGGACGTCACGGCAGTGCCTACCCACGCTCTGGGGAGCCAGGGAACCTCATTGCCGGTGCTGTGGTCCGACTCCATCCTTTTTCAGAAACTACAGCAGTTTGTCCACGGTGACATTGCGCAGGACGACTACCTGGGCTACTTGGAAAAGCGCATCGGACGCGGTGAGACCATATTGCCCGTTTATTGCAATGATGCGGAAGTCTTTGATTTCCGCCCAGGACGATTCACAGCCGAAAGCAAGCTGCATCCCGAAGGGGAGTGGGTGCGAATAGAGCGAATTTTCAAGTTGCTGCAATCCCAACTGGGAGTCGTGTTCCGCTCCCCCAAGCATGTGCTGCAGTTGGTTGAGCAATCACCTTTTCACAGGCCGGGGCTGCTATCGAGCGCAGCCCATCCTGTCCCGACGAAAAAACAGGCCAAGTACAACATTGCACGTTGGGCTGCTACCGGTCGCAATGACACATGGCTCAACACCATGTGCCACCGCATCTTTCAGCGCCTCAGCCTGTCTGCACCCGGCCCAGACCTGGTAGAGGACTGGCGCACACTGTGCGAGTTGTGGGCGAGTGACCTGAGGACCCATATCACTCAACCCCGCTGGGATGCGGCCTGCGCGCGCCTGACGCAAATGGCGCAGCGCCTCGGAGTTTCCATGGACTACGGTGCCAGCGACTTGCATCCTGGCCACAAGGAGACGGAAGTCACTGCAGCGAACGTGCCGGGATTCGCGGTAACGCTGCACCCCGAAGGGATATTGGTGCGTATTGAGTCCGAAGCAGTGACCCTGGTGCTCAACATGCGCCGGGGGTTGGCGATTCAATCGCTGGCTTGGCGCGCGCAGGGCATGGTTCCCATCGTAGGGACCCTTCCCCATGGCTATTTCAGCAGCATTGCCCTGGGGGCCGACTATTACAGCGGCGGGCTGATCGCCGAGCTTCCGGGTTTGCACAGCCGCGTGACCGATCTGGACAGGGTGGAGCCCACTTTTTCCCGCAGCGGTGATTCACTGTGTATTGCCGCTGTCATGGCCACAAAACTGGGCGATATCTGCAAAGAAATTCGGATAGACGCGCAAACCGGTGCCGTTTCCATTGAATACCGCCTTGTAGGGTGGGAAAGAAACAAAGGTGTGATCCGCGCCGGAATCCTGACCTTGATGCCGGAGGCATTTCATGGAGACATCGCAATTCAATGCGCCAATGGGGGGCCTGTGCCTGAACACTTTGTTTTGAACCAGTCCTGTGATCACAGTGGGCCCGCCTCTACCCTGGTTTCAAGCATCAACGGCCTGGGGGCCACTGATGGGAAGATTGTTATGGGAGACAGGCAGCGCGCTGTGGAAATCGCTTGGAATCCGGCGCAGTGTGCGGTGTTGCCGTTGCTAATGCACAAACCTGGAACACCCCACGCGTTGACGCGCGTTCTGTTTTCCATGCAGGAGCTCGACGACACGTCCAAACCGGAAGGACGACAGGGCAAATTCACATTGACACTGTCACCAGGAAAATTACTATGAATATCACCATTGTGGGAACCGGTTACGTGGGGCTGGTATCGGGAGCATGTTTTGCCGATGTCGGAAATTCTGTGCTTTGCCTGGACTTGGATGCAACCAAAGTTGCGGCACTGCGCAGCGGCGAGATACCCATCCATGAACCGGGACTCGAAAGCATCGTGCATCGCAACGTAGCTGCCGGCCGACTCGGCTTTTCCACCGACTATGCGACTGCAGTCCACCATGCCAGCGTTATTTTCATGGCTGTGGGCACGCCTCCCGATGAAGACGGCAGTGCCGATCTGACGCACATTCTGGCGGCGGCAAGAAGTGTCGGGCAATGGATGACTGGTCCACTGGTCGTCGTCAATAAGTCGACGGTGCCCGTCGGTACGGCAGACGCAGTGAGCAAGACCATTGCGGATGAACTCGCAGCGCGCGGAAAGCAATGGTCATTTTCCGTGATCAGCAATCCGGAGTTCTTGAAAGAGGGCGCGGCCGTAGATGATTTCATGCGCCCCGATCGCGTCATCGTGGGCAGCAATGACCCGCAGGCCACCAGGCTGATGCGGCAGCTCTATGCACCGTTCAATCGCAGCAATGACCGTCTGATTGAAATGGATGTGCGAAGTGCAGAACTCACCAAGTACGCAGCCAATTCCATGCTTGCGGCGCGCATCAGTTTCATGAACGAACTGGCCAACCTGGCAGAAGACCTGGGTGCGGACATCGAGTCGGTTCGCGTGGGTATTGGGTCCGATCCCCGCATAGGGCCTCAATTTTTGTATCCGGGCATGGGCTACGGCGGCTCCTGCTTTCCAAAAGATGTCAAAGCGCTCATCAAGACCGGACGGGACAAAGGTCATGCACTCCAGTTGCTGCAGGCCGTTGAGTCGGTGAACCACGCACAAAAAGACGTCTTGTTTCGCAAGATCAGTGGTTTTTTTGGCGGAGACGATGCTTTGGCCGGGAAATCGATTGCCATTTGGGGTCTGGCGTTCAAGCCCAATACCGATGACATGCGTGAGGCCCCCAGCCTGCAATTAATACGCCGGCTTGTGGCGGCGGGTTGCCGCGTCCGTGCCTATGACCCCGTGGTCAATCAGACTGCCATGGCCCTTTTGAAGGCCGAACATGGTGAAGAGATTTGCAAGAAGTTGATCACCATGGTTGCGACGGCCACCGATGCCTTGAAAGGCGCTGATGTGCTTGCTATCGCGACGGAGTGGAAAGAGTTCCGCTCGCCGGACTTTGACCTGATGGCGCGTCAATTGAAGGACAAGGTGATTTTTGATGGTCGCAACATGTACGACCCTGCAGTGGTGAGCGCAGCAGGCCTGAATTACCGAGGGATCGGCCGCACAGGAACTGCCCCAGCAGGCGCGCCATGACCAGTGAAGGTGATCCCGTACTGGTGACTGGAGCTGCCGGTTTCATTGGCAGTTTTGTTTGCAGAAAACTCGCTGATAGAGGAATGCATGTCGTTGGATGCGACAACTTCAATGCCTATTACGACCCCCGGCTCAAACATGACAGGGTGCAGGCCCTGCTGGCGCCCGCCGGCGTTGAATGCCACCCGGTGGAGCTTTCGTCGTCGGCGCAGGTGAATCAACTGTTTGCCCGCGTCCGGCCCCGGCGGGTGATACATCTGGCGGCGCAGGCGGGTGTGCGGTATTCCATTGATAACCCTGCAGCCTACTTTCAGTCCAACCTGCTTGCCTTCGGCAATATGCTTGAGGCCTGCAGGCATCAGTCCGTCGAGCATCTGCTGTACGCCAGCAGCAGCAGCGTCTATGGGGGCAACATTAAGGTGCCATTCCATGAAGAGGACAGCACCGATAACCCCGTATCGCTGTATGCGGCCACGAAAAAGGCTAATGAATTGATGGCGAGTTCTTACAGTCACCTGTACCAGATTCCCTGCACTGGGTTGCGCTTTTTTACGGTGTACGGACCCTGGGGCCGCCCGGATATGGCGTATTTCAGTTTCGCGAAGAAGATGCTGGCCGGGGCGGTCTTGCCGGTGTTTGCGCAAGGCCGGTTGCTGCGGGACTTTACCTATATCGATGACATTGTGGAAGGCGTCGTGCGACTGCTGGACAAGCCTACACCTGCCAGCGCCGGCAAGCCACCCGCTGCCGTGTTCAATATAGGAAATCATCAGCCTGTCATGGTGCTGGATTTCATCGCAACCCTTGAGAAGATTCTGGGTGTGAGTGCCCGAATGGAATTCTTGCCAATGCAGGCCGGAGACGTGCCTGCAACCTGTGCCGATACCGAGAAGTTGCGTAACTGGATTGGCTTTGCTCCAGCAACGCATCTGGAGGACGGCTTGCGCAGTTTCGCCAACTGGTATGTACCGTGGTCGCGCGGCAGGTAATCAGGTCCTTCGGTCCTGCGTGTGATCCGGTTAAGAAGTTTTTTGCCTCTGCGACTTTAAAAACCTGGAAGCGGAACTTCCCGGTCGCGAAACAGGCGTTGCAAAGCCTCGTACCGCCCGCAATTTTTCAGCGCAGCAATGATCTCGGAGTACAACGCCGAATAGTTATTGCGTAAACAGGCGATCGTGAAATTGGCGATGAACAAGTCCTTGTTCGTTCGCACACAAACTTCATCGCAATTCCCCAGCAATTCGTGCTCAGGTAGAAAGTCGGGGAGGTGAAAGGCTCCGTGGAAACCAAAGCTGTCCATCTGCTGCGAGTTTTCAGTAGAAAACTTCTGCGCCAGTGCAAACGGCGCAAACACGCAACCCTTGTCGAGAATGTCCTGCCGGTGGTGCTTGCAGATCACCACGTCCTCTGCATCGGCGTCTGGCAGTGCCAGATCGCATTGGAGTTTGAGTGCAGTCAGCGCCTCCATCAGCTTTCGGGACCTCAGGCTGAACCCCCCATTGCCTACGGCCACGCTTTCGTCGCAGTTACCCCAGGGGGCGCCAATGTAGTCATAGTTCAAGAAATCCGGGTCCCAGTGCTCCTTTGCATGCGGCATGCCATCCCACTGGATGACCAGTGTGGCGTCCGCGTTGGAAAAGTAGGGAACGATATGGAGCAGGTAATGGCTGTAATCCGCAGTAGAGCGGATGGGATTGATGGGGTGGAATTCCTCGCCGGGGTAGATGGGCGCCGTAGAAAAAGTGTGCACGCGCCGCACCAGCCCGGTCTGGACGGTCTTTTCTATGGCCAGACGCGCGAGCGCATTCTGGGGGTAGGTGTCAACAATGACGGCATCTATGGTTTTCATTGGTTGTGAAGTACCGAGGTAAAGACGTTTCTTATCTCTACTTAGAATTTTTCATAAGGTAGGTTCAAGATAATTTCAGACCTGACAGCCAATGCATTTGCGTGTGGAAGCTTATAAACTGAATATCCATACTTGCTAAGTAGTTCTAATATTCTTGCATTGTCAGTTTTAAAATACTCGTAAAAAATCACGGGCCTATACCTTGAAATCAAATTTTCAGCACCTTGAATCGCTTTGAGTTCCATTCCCTCAATGTCAATTTTCATGAGTGCTACCATGTCTAAATTCAATTGATCAAGTTGTATGGAGTAGGCCGACTCTGGAATGACATTGTTAGATAGTACATTGTCTGAATTAAAAGCTGCCTCTACTTCAAGGCCACCAAAGTTTATAGGATTAGAATAGTTGTGCGTATTGAATTTAATTAGTTTCAAATGTTGATTGGACACTATGTTGTGGAATGTATGCACATTTGTTAAGGAGTTTATCGCACAGTTTCCTGCTAATATTTGAAAAATAATACGCTGCGCTTCAAAGCAGTAAATGGTTGCTTTGGTGGAAAATATTTTCGCCAGCGCAACTGTATAAGTGCCAATATTTGCGCCGATATCAATAATTATGAACTTGTCAAAGTTTGCGTAAAGTTGCTCAATTAAGTTGGATAAAAAATTAACGGCATCTTTTTCCCAATATCCTGTATCCAGAATTCCTTTTCCGATATGCGTATCGTTTCTATGGATCAGTAGCGGTCCATAATCAGATAAGACGGTTATGACATCGTTTGTTTTGGGCATACGGCATTTGCAAAAGAGGTTACAAGTGAGCTGTCACCAGACCTTTTAGGTGCTTTGTATCGGTGCACATTAAGATATTTTTTCCAATGTCGACTATTTCATGGTCGTTCAAGATAATTTTGAACTGATGAGAGTCCTGGTTAAAGACATTGATGCATGGCCACATGGCGCCAGTACACACAGCAATAAAGTACTTGGCGTGAAGTGATAGGGCAGCAATGTCGGTTACCGTGCATTGTGTATCCAGCGTGCAATCGAAGCCATCGATAGGGTGGGATGTGACTACAGAAAGTCCTTTGTCCCTTAGGGTATGAGCCAAGTCAACAAAGTCTTTTTCGCTATAGGTTTTGAATTGGTCTGATAACGGCTTGGAATTGATGAGGACAACGTCGTAGCGACCAGTGGGCTGTTTTTCCAAGATAGCGGGGTAGTCAAACAACAAATCGACCGTCGTCCTGAACGGGGTACTCAGGCCCATGTCCTTGGATAGTTTATAAAAAAGGTCTAGATATAGGGTGCCGAACTGCAACTTCTTCGGGTGTGAAAAGAAAAAACCGCCAGCACCTTTCCATCCATCTAATCCGCTTTGTTTCTGGTTTTCCAGAAGTGGCACGAGGGTGATGTTGGGCATGTCTTGCGTTAGTTCGCGGCACTGACTGATATAGCCCGATTGCAGTGCGTGGCGGAACTGGATTTCCGGGTATTTTTCGGAAAGTTTCCGTAAAAAATGAAGGTGAATTAGGTTATCGCCTAGATGCCATTGCATATAGGTATCAATGATTCGGGTTCTACCTAAAGTCGGCGATGGTTGTGCTAAGGGCTCGATATGTGCGCGTTGCTGAGCCTGCGCCAACAGAGCAGCGGCCTGCGGGTGACCGGGGTAGAGGGGCAGAGCATGTTCCAAATAGAACGAGGCCTCCAGCGCTAACCCCTCATTCATCAGGTGCGCCCCTAGGTTGTAGTGCAGCACAAAAAAATTCACATCCCGAACACCCTCAACACTGCCGTGTTCAATTGCTGCTTTCTGCAGGGCAATCGCGTCATGTTTACGGCCTGCGTTGTACAGGGAAATACCATGGGTGACACAGTCGCCCAGGGGCAGGGTGCTGGCGCGTACCATGCGGGTGGCCGTACTAATGCACAGGTAGTCGATAGTGTTTTGCGGTTTGGCCAATGGCACTATGGGCGCGCATTCGCCGATGAGCCGCGCCATGTTCTGAAAAGTGGAGCCGCTGTAGCCCACGATGGATGAGTGGGCCAGGATCAGCATGTCAATGACCGCCTCAATTACCGATTCGGCATTTCGGTCAATGTTGCCGTGGTACAGGCGTCCGTCGTCATCAGCCGTCAGCGCCATCCAGTCATTGTTGTAATTACGCTTGCCCACATAGGCACCTTTGGGCCTCTGGTGAACATGCGGGTGCACTGCCGCCAGGGCCTCTGCCAGAGGGTCATCGGAGCACACAAAAAACACCTCATCCGGGTATCTGCGGACCAGGTCCTGCACTTCAGCATCCGTGTAACCCACGTTCAAATCGGTGCGCCTCAGGTGCAGGCCGTGAAACGGATTCTTCAATGTTTGTGTGATAAATGTTGATGCGGCTGCACGGATGGGTTCCTGGAAAGTGCACTGGCAGATGGCGTCGGCGATGCCGGCGTTGTGCAGCCAGGGCGGGATCAGCGCCGGGTAGTAAAAAATGCGCTTTCCTGTTGCTACGGCGCGTTGCTGAAAATCCTCCAGCGAAGCATAAGCGTAGGCGGATGCAAACGGTAGTTTCAAGGTGTCTGCGCCCAGTTGGTCGTGCAACAGCGAAATGCAGTCATCGAGTGTTCCAGCAAGCGCGCTTAGTGTCAAAGTGGACACAGGAAGATCCGCCGAGAAAATGTCGGCAAACGCAGCCTGGCACCAGTTGTTGCAGGGCCAGTACACCTGTACCTGCAAATTGCAAAGCCTTGCCAGAGCCAGACCAGATACCAAAGTGTTCAATCGATTGCCAAAGCCTCCGTCGCAAAAGATCAGCAGAACTTGCTTGGAGGATGACATGATGTGGGTGTTCCGAATGCGGCGCTAGGCCATGAGATCCAACATCTGGCGCACAGGAACATCCCATCCGGCTGCGGGAGGTGGAGTGGCAGCGGGTTTAGTAGGTGTGTCCAATAGCAGCTGCACTAGGTGCCCCATGTCCGGCTCACAGTAGCCGCTGACCTTCTTGCTCTGGATTGTCACGTTGTGGTGCATGGTCGCCTGGATCGTGCGATGGGCCCCGGCGCCGACAAAATCCTGCGTAGCACCGCCATCTGTGACCAGCACTGGGGTACCGCATGCAATCGCCTCACACACCGGCAGGTTGAAGCCCTCGGCCCGGTAAGGCGAGACATAGCAATCCGCGATGGCATACATGCTGTTCATTTGGTTCATGGTCAGGTTGGCAGGAATCAGAGTGATGGCCGAGAGCACGTCATCGGACAGCAGGTTGGCCCTCGCAAGGGTTTGCTGGATATAGGCATCACCTGTAATGCCATAGGTGTTGCGCTGGTCTTTAAACACCAGTCGCAAGTCCTTGCGCTTCTGCCGTGCCAAAGCAAAGCCCTGCAGCAGTACATCGATACCTTTGTTCCAGATAGCGGTGCCTATATTAAGCAGAAGCACATCGTCTGGTGAGAACCCTAGAGAGGCCCGCTGGCTGCGAATCACCTCAGGTGGCAGCGGAAAAAAATAGTTTGGGCTGCAGGCATGCGGCACTACGTGCACGGTCTCTGGTTTGAAGCCCCAATCCAGAATACGCGCACGCGACCAGTGGCTTGGCGTCATGATCAGATTGCCAGCAGCTTGAAAGGCGGCAATATCACTGCCCGGCACAAAGGATTGGTCGTCCAGGCCCAGTTCGGTGACTACAAAGACGGCCAGACGCCCGCCACGCGCGGGCGGGCGCAGATCGACGGGAGAAAAAATGCGGTAAGTCCAGTCCGGGGTAAAGCCGGATTCGGGGACGGTGATACCGGAAAGCGTTTGCTCATCGGAATCGTGAAACCCAGCACCGTTGGTTTCCCGGCTCCAGTGGGCAAAGTGGAAGGGTGAATCTACATGCCGAAGGGTAAGGTCACTGTTCTGGGCCATTTCCAGCAGTTGAAACTGGTTCACCAACGCAAATGAATGGTTGATACCTCGCCAACCTTCTACTACCAAGGACTTGCGAGTAGAGCTCATCGGCAGAAATTAACAAAAAAAATGGTCATAGCCCTTGATCTGCGTGCACTGAATGCTCCATAAATAATAGCGCAATTTGTGCTCAAACCTGCATATTCATGATGTCAGTGTAAGCCTGAACCATCCGGTTTCTTACATGCAATGTGGCCTGAAATCCAATTTGTGCTTTCTGGATGGCCACCATGGTCTCCTCCAGGCTGACCTTAGGGTTTTCCATTTGCACTTCTCTTTGCAGGTTGGTGGATTCTTTCTGAGCAGCACTAACCTCGTTCAGCGCACCTTTCAAGGCGCCTGCAAACCCGCCGCTGGCTCCCAGAGGGCTAGCTGAACCCGCTGGGCGCACGCCAGCGTTCGGGCGAACCGAGGTGGGCATTCCTACAGGTGTGAGTTTGAGGTCCATGGCATCTTCCCGGTAAAACTTGATTGGTGCTAATACTAGGTCGGCCGTAGCTCGAGCATTATTTTCAAATAGAGGGTAAATCCGGTGCTTTTCAAGCTAATGTTTTGCGGGGTGGGTCGAATAATCAATCCCAGTCGTGAGGCGTCCCATGCCTCTCTATAGGAAAAACAAATGTCAGCAGTCGCCGCAATTCCCGTCAATCCCACTATCGGTCAGCGTTGGTCTGCCCTGGACCAGGGCCAACGGATGCGCCTGGCTATCGGGGTCGTACTTTTTGTAGCCATCGGCGTTGTCGGTCTGGTGATGGGACGCCAGGCGGAATGGAGGGTGCTGTATTCCAATCTGGCTGACAAAGATGGCGGCGCTGTCGTGGCCCAATTGACGACCCTCAATGTGCCTTACAAATACACGGAAGGCGGCGGCGCAATTCTGGTTCCGGCTGACCGGGTACACGACGTCCGCCTGAAACTGGCCTCTCTGGGTCTTCCAAAAGGCTCGATCAGTGGCTTCGAGATGATGGAGTCCAACCGCTTTGGCATGACGCAGTTTCAGGAGCGTTTGACCTTTCAGCGTGGCCTGGAGGGCGAGCTGACACGCTCTATTCAGGCCCTTTCTTCAGTGTCCAATGCCCGCGTTCATCTGGCATTGCCCAATCAGAACGGTTTCTTTCGGGAGCAGCAAAAGCCTTCGGCCTCTGTGTTGCTCACTCTGCACCCAGGACGCGCCTTGGACAAAGCCCAGTTGGCCGGGATCGTTCATTTGGTGGCTTCCAGCGTGCCAGAAATGAACCCTACGGCTGTCAGCGTGCTGGATGACACCGGCAAGTTGCTATCCAACTCACCGGATGGCTCTGGCAGCGGTTTGGGTGTGGATGCTGAGCAATTGCAGCATGTGCAGCAGGTTGAGCAAATCTACAGCCGGCGCATTCTGGAGATTCTGGAACCCATCGTGGGCAAACAGAATGTCAAAGCGCAGGTGACGGCTGAGCTGGATTTCTCGCAAACCGAGTCCACCACAGAGTCACACAAACCCAATCAAACGCCCGATTCCGGCACGGTGCGAAGCCAGCAATTGGTAGAGAGCAATGCTGTGGGTGCTACCACGCCTCCTTCTGGAGTGCCAGGCGCAACCACCAACCAACCCCCCGGTGCCACCGCTGCGCCAATCAACGGCCAAGCCCAGCCTTTGGCTGCCAATGCCCAGTCAGCGGCTTCCGCGCCAGGTTCCAAGCGTGAATCCATCATCAACTACGAAGTGGACAAGACCATACGGGTAACCAAAGGTGCGTCCGGCGTAATTCGTCGCATCAATGCGGCGGTAGTGGTAAATAACCAGGTGACAACCGATGACAAGGGTAAAACCAACAGCCTGGCCTTGACGGATGCGCAGATCGAAAAAATGACGGCCTTGGTGCGTGAGGCAGTAGGTTTCAATAAGGACCGGGGTGATTCCGTCAATCTGGTGAATGCTGCTTTTGTTGCTGACAAAGTGGTGGTGAATGATGTTCCGGTTTGGCGCCAACCCGAGGTGCTGGACCTGGCACGCAGCTTTGCCTGGCCTTTGGGCACCTTGGCTCTGGCAGCACTGGTATTGCTTGGGGTGATTCGTCCTGCCATGAAGACCATGGCCCAGCCCAAATCGACATCTGTAGCGCTAGAAGGACCGGCAGGCCAGTTGGATGCCCTGGAATCAGAGCAGCCTGAGCGTCCTAAATTGACTGCTCCTGCGATCTCCAACGAGCCCGCTCAGATCACTGCTTCTGAATTGCGCCTGGAAGATGCCCGCAAACTGACACGTGACAACCCGGCCGCTGTAGCTAATATAGTTAGGGCTTGGATCAACGGGGAAGCGCCCGCCTAACAGGCGGCGCACAATGCCACTATGTCAAACAACGACGACGGACTTCAAGACGCTGCCATTCTGATGATGTCTCTGGGCGAGGCCGAGGCATCCGAGGTTTTCAAGCATCTGTCGCCCAAAGAGGTGCAAAAACTTGGCGAAGCCATCGCCAAAACCTCGCAACTCACCCGGGACCGCGTCGACGCAGTCGTCGATAAATTTACCGGCATCGCGGCTTCGCAGAGCTTGCTGGTCTCCAACTCCGGTGACTACGTGCGCTCCGTGTTGAAACTGGCCTTGGGAGACGACAAGGCTGCTTTGTTGATTGACCGCATTTTGCAGGGTGGTGACGTCTCTGGCATTGAGAGTCTGAAGTGGATGGACCCGCTCTCGGTGGCCGAGCTTCTGCGTAACGAACACCCGCAAATTGTGGCTGCCATCCTGGTGCACCTTGAGTACGACCAGGCCGCCGATGTACTCAAGAATTTGTCTGAGCGGCAGCGTAACGAGGTGATGTTGCGGGTTGCCACCATGGAAGGTATTCAGCCTACCGCCTTGAAAGACCTGAACGAAGTCTTGTTCAAGGTGCTGGCCGGTGGTGACAAAATACGCAAGGCTTCGCTGGGCGGTATCAAGACAGCGGCCGAGATGATCAATCTGATGGGAACTGCCATTGAAGGCACGGTCATCGAGTCCATTCGCAGCCACGATGCTGATTTGGCGCAAAAGATCATGGACAAGATGTTTGTGTTCGACGACGTCATCAAACTCGACGACAAGGCTATTCAGATGGTGCTCAAGGAAGTCTCCTCCGACGTACTCATCGTGGCGCTCAAAGGCGCCCAGCCCGAGCTCAAGGACAAAATCTTGGCCAATATGTCGTCGCGGGCAGCTGCTACGCTCAAAGAAGACTTGGAGTCGCGCGGCCCCATGCGCCTCTCCGAAGTGGAAGCGCAGCAAAAAGAAATTCTCAAGACCGTGCGTCGGCTGGCGGACGAAGGACAGATTGTCATTGGCGGTGGAGGTGGCGACGACGCCATGGTTTGATGTCCAGAGCGCAATCCAAATTTATTTCCGGGGAAGAACTGGGCACCGTCAAGGACTGGGAGTTCACCGCCGTTGACCAGGCCTCTCTGCGTTTTGCGGCCAAGCTTAAGGCCCAGGCTGACGCCGAGGAGCGCGCCAAGGACGATACCGTGCGG